>NZ_JAIWPJ010000005.1 GCF_020515625.1 Natrinema amylolyticum | reverse complement strand
GCGGGCGCGACCTGCAGCGCCGTCGTGGCAAGCGGGTAGTTGTACGGCGTGATACACAGTACCGCGCCGATCGGCTCGTGTTTGACGATCGCCTGCCACCCCTCGTGGCCGGCCGTCGATCCCTCGCGGTACTCGCCCTTGCTGACGATATTGCGCGCCTCCTCGGCCGCTCGATCGAAGCGCTCGGCCGCCTGACCGACCTCGCCGCGGGCCGACGAGATCGGTTTGCCGGCCTCCCGGACGATGACCTCCGCGATCTCTTCTTCACGGTCGCGGAGTCGGTCAGCAATCGTTTCACACCACTCGGCGCGCTCGACGACCGTCGTCTCGCGCAGTTCCGGTTTGATCTCGTGAGCAGCGGCCAGTGCAGTTCGGGCCTCTGTCGGCCCCGCGGCGGCGACTTGGGCGAACGTCCCGCCCTCGGCGAGGTCCGAGACCGACAGCACGTTCTCGGTCTCGATCCACTCGCCGTCGACGTAGATCCGCTCCCGCCGCTGTGCGATTCTCGTTGCCATACACGCCCCTTAGACCCCCTCACTGAAAATGTTTACTCAGGCCCGAAAAAACAAAGAGTATATTGACGGTGTCGTTTGGTAACACGTTCATTTCGATTGATACGCGAACTGAGGACCACAGCTCGAAAACTTATCTTTAGGTATACCAAAGAAATGTTCTCGCATGGGAAGGCTTTAAGTGAAATGCGCACGTACCAATGGATAGGATGAGTACTCAACAGACCGTTCGCCAATCGGCAGACAGCGTCGAGGAGAACAAGCTTCGCCTCGAGCAGGACAAGGCCGAACAGATCGTCGACGCGCTGAACACGGAACTGGCCAACTCGTACGTCCTCTACCACCAGCTGAAAAAACACCACTGGGTCGTCGAGGGCGCGGAGTTCCTCCCGCTCCACGAGTTCTTAGAGGAGGCCTACGAACACGTCGAGGAAGGAGCCGACATCATCGCTGAGCGCGCCCAGGCGCTCGGCGGCGTCCCGGTCTCCGGCCCGTCGAACCAGGAGGAGCGTGCGACCGTCGAGTTCGAGGGCGAGGACGTCTACGACGTCCGCACGATGTTCGAAAACGACCTCGAGATGTACGGCGACATCATCGAGTCGATGCGCGACAGCATCGAACTCGCAGATAACCTCGGCGACCACGCGACCGCCGAGATCCTGCGCGAGATCCTCGTCGATCTCGAGGAGGACGGCCACCACTTCGAACACTATCTCGAGGACGACACGCTGGTCCTCGAGGAAGCGACTCACTGAGCGCGACGCCGGCGACCGATTCGAAAACGAGATCGCGTCGACGACGGTCACATACGGCAGACAGTTTTTCGCCGATCACGCGCGACGGCGTAGTTCACGATCGATACGGGCCGGAGTCCGCGGATCTCGAGTACCGACGAGTTCAGGGCTCGAGATCGACGGCCAGATCGGTCGCGATCCAGCCGTCGCTGTTGTCTCGTTCGGTAAAGACGATCTTTCCGGGGCGGGTTTCGTGACTGCTCACGACCGCCGCCGGCTCCTCGAGTTCCTCGTCGAGTTCGGGATCCTCCCTGCGGGCGGGTACGTCCATCACGCTGAGTTAGGTGGGCCTAATTCTAAAAAGGTTTTGGTCGGCCTAAGACCCTGAGGCAGAATACGGTCAGACATTTGAAATAGGGAGTCAGCGATATATCCCGACAGACTGGCTGCTCGACGTCTTTCGGGGCTGTCGCGGTTCGAACTCCGGGACATCGCTTTCCGCGGTCGCGTCATCGGGAGCGACGACTGAGTCATGCGAGCGGCCCACGCGGAGATAGCATCTTTTTTCGGGTGTCAGTGAATTGGTCGTCATATGAGTTCACACGAGAACCGATCACAGGGAACAATGAGTCGGCGCGGCCGGGACCTGATCGCTCACCTGTTCGACGTCGACGGCGGCCGCGTCGAGTCGCTGAGTTGGCCACTCGGCAACCGCGTCACCGTCGAAGCGGACGCGAACCGACGCTTTCGGTTCGACCATCGACGTTCCCATCGAACGCTGACCGCGTTCGCAGTGACCGACGACACCTGCGTCCTGCGCCTCCGGACGCCGGTCGGCCGCGAGAAGTTCTACGGGATCGCGAACGCCGACGTCGCGCCCCAGTCGATCCCGACGGACTGGATTCGAACGGACTGAGCCGGCGCACTGCGGTCCGAATCGAGCGCTCACCACGATCAGGTTCATTGGCCTCGATACGGAACCTCCGCATATGGAGTACGACGTCATCCAGGGCGACATCGCCGCACAGTCCGCCGACGCGCTCGTCAATGCGGCCGGCACGAGCCTCCGGATGGGGTCCGGCGTCGCCGGCGCGCTCCGCCGCGGTGCGGGCGAGGAGATCAACGAGGAAGCGATGGAGAACGGGCCGGTCGACCTCGGCGAGGTCGCGGTCACCGACGCCTACGACCTCGAGGCCGACTACGTCATCCACGCCGCAGCGATGCCGCACTACGGCAACGGCGAAGCGACCGCGGAAAGCATTCGAGACGCGACGCGAAACGCGCTCGGGAAAGCCGACGATCTCCGCTGTCGCTCGCTCGTCATGCCGGCGCTCGGCTGTGGAGTCGCCGGCTTCGATCTCGCAGCGGGTGCGGAAATCATCGGCGAGGAGATCGAGCGGTACGAGCCCGAGACGCTCGAGGACGTCCAGTTTATCGCCTACAGCGACGAGGAGTACGACACGATTCGAGCGGCGACCGGCAAATCCGAGCGGTCGGAGATGACGGAGGAGAGCAAATCGGATCGGTGAGCGGGTCCGATCCCGTATTCGGTTGGAGAGCGCCACATTCCCAGGAACGGGAGAGGAGCGTCGGGAGCGTCCGGAATTCGCGATCGATCCGGACGACGAGCGGTCATCTCAGACGACGACGTCCCACGTGTGGCCACAGCGTTCGCACTCGAACGTTCGGTTGACTTCTGGGCCGAGCAGTTCGCCGTCGACTTCGGTACCGTTGTTTCCCTTACAGTTCGGACAGCGTATGTCTCTCATAGTCGGTATAGCGGCCTTCGATCGATGTCTCGCTGCTATCACACTAGTATGCGATATGATGTCATATTACTTTCGTTAATTCAATTTATCACACTATCGAACAGCGCTCCACGGAGCTGAGGCAACGGGTCGGCGCGCACTCGTCTGAAAATAGCGGTTCGACCGCAGAACCGAAGCCGTCTGGGTCAGGACAGCGAGAGCCCGCGGATTTCGACGGTGTCGCCGTCGGCGACGCGTCCGATGATCTGTCCGTCCGTCGCCGCGGCTAACTCCTCAGCGCGGTCATCGGGAAGCGCGACGACGAACCCGGTCCCCATGTTGAACGTCCGGTGCATCTCCGCGTCGGTCACGTTCCCTTCCGCCTGAACGAACTCGAAGACCGGCTGTGCCGGGAGCGGGTTCTCGATATCGTACTCGTGCTCGCCCATCCGCAGCAGGTTCGTCCAGCCGCCGCCCGTGACGTGAGCCGCCGCGCGGACCCCGTGGTCGCGCATCGGCTCGAGCAGGTCAGTGTAGATCCGGGTCGGGCGCAGCAGTTCCTCGCCGATCGTTCGCTCGGGGTCGAGCGGGAACTCGTCCGTATAGTCGTGCTCCCGGGTCACCGCCTCGCGAGCGAGGGTCAACCCGTTCGAGTGGATCCCGTTCGAGGGGAACCCGACGAGGGCGTCCCCGACCTGCGCCTCGCCGTCGAAGATTTCGTCTTTCCCGGCGAGTCCGGCACAGGTGCCCGCCAGATCGAACCCTTTCACGACTTCGGGCATGACCGCCGTCTCGCCACCGAGCATGGTGAGATCGGCCTGCTCGAGCCCCACCGCGAGCCCCTCGCCGATCTGGTTGGTCAGCTCCTCGTCGGGTTCGTCGATCGCGAGGTAGTCGACGAAGGCGACGGGTTCGACGCCCGCCGCGACGAGATCGTTGACGTTCATCGCGATGCAGTCGATGCCGATCGTCGAGAAGTCCTCGATCGCTTCGGCGACCAGCAGCTTCGTCCCGACGCCGTCGGTCGCCAGCGCGAGATACCGGTCGCCGATGTCGAGCAGGCCCGCGTACTCGGTCCGCAGGTCGCTGCCGAAGGCCTCGAGCAGGGCCGCGGTCGCGTCCTCGCTCGCCTCGATGTCGACGCCGGTCTCGGCGTAGGTGAGTCCCGTCGCGTCGCCTCCCTCGTCGTCCGTGTCGGTCATACTCGAAGGACCTCCCGGCGCGAGCAAAAGGTCACCGGTCCGGCCGAGACGCCCCGGGACCGCTCGAGCGACCGGGACGACCGGCGTCTACCCGAACGGCCCGACGAAGAGGACCACGTACGCCGCGAGCAGCACCGACGGGACGAAGACGAGGGCGAAGATCCCCTTGTGCCACTCGAGGACCGACTTCCCGTCGAGCGGGCCGAAGGGGATCATGTTGAACGCGGCCAGGAAGAGGTTGATCCAGATCCCCATCTGACCGATCGTCCCGAACGGTTCGGGGAAGATCACCAGCGGGAGGAAGAGCAGCGCTAACAGGAGGTTCGTTACCGGGCCCGCGAGCGCGATCAGCCCGTTCTCGCGCTGGGTCACTTGGCCGCGGTGGTAGACGGCTCCGGGTGCGGCGAAGAGGAACCCGACGAGCGCCCCCATGATCGCCAGAAAGAGCATCTGGTAGTCGGCTCGAAACTCGGCGAGCTGGCCGTGTTCGATCGCGACGACCTTGTGTGCGATCTCGTGGAGGAGGAACGCGACGCCGACCGTGACGAGGCTCAGTCCGACCATCGTGACGAACGTGCCGACGCTTCCGCCGCGGTGGACCGGCGCGAACAACAGCGCGAACGCGACGCTGAGCGTGAGCCACGCGATCGCGAGATCGCGAAGCTCCGTGTCGCTAAAGCGCAGTTCGGGATCGGACTGTCGGGTGGTCCGGTAGCTCATGACAGCAGTCCCCGGATCAGCTCGAGGCTGTTCTGGGCGCCCTGAACGAGCTGTCCCATGAGCGCGTCGACGCCGCCGATTTCGGGGGCTAGCCACGGCAGTACCACGAACGGGAACAGCCCCGTCGCGATCATGCTCCCGATGTTCGTGAGCGCGACGATCATGATCAGCCGGAACAGCGGGACGTCGAACATCGCGTCGAGGGCCTCGCCGATCGGCCGCTCGGTGTCGCCGACGATCTCGTTTAGCGTCTGGATGTCCCGGACGTTGACCGGACGATGTCTGAGTTCGACGTAGCCGGCGAACCAGCCGGGCGCGAGCAGCGGATTGATGCTCGTCAGCCAGGCGACCGCGCCGCCGACGCCGGCGCTGATCCAGCGTGCGCCGGCCAGCCGCGCCAGCGTGAACGCGAAGATCCCGTTGAAGAGGAACCAAGCCGCGAACAGCTTCAACAGGAAGGCGTTCCTGACTCCCGCCATGATCAGCAGGAAGAAGAACCCGAGGAAGCCGATCATGATGAGGTAGCCGACGATCTTCAGCGGCGAGAACCGACGGCTCGAGGCGGTTCCGGAGATCGACTCGAGCGTCGGAATATCCTCGGGGTTCAGCAAGTGGCGTTCGATCCCGGCCTTGTGGCCGGCGCCGACGACGGCGAGGACGTCGTACCCCTGTTCGCGGAGGTCGTGGAGGTTGTGTGCGATGTAGGCGTCGCGTTCGTCGATCAGGGCGTTCGCGCCGCGGGGGCTGAACTGGCGGAACTCCTCCATCATGGCGGCGACGACGTCGCCGTCGGTCATCTCCTCGATGTCGATCTCGTCGATGTCCTCGACGTCGCTACTGAGCCCGTCGAGGCCGAGTCCGAGGACGGCACCGATAGTGACGCCGACGCCGAGGCCGGCCAGCGTCCCGGCCGTCCCTCGAATCGCATAGATACCCGCGCTCTCGACCGTCCCGGCCGAGAACGGCCCGACGAAGGTCCCGGTCGCGACCAGTGCGAGACAGCCGCCGATCCCGAGGACTAGTCCGGCGAGAACCCGTATCGAAAACCCCGAGAGATAGCCACCGGTGTACCGTCCGGCGGACTCGAGGGAGGGCAGAAAGAGGAGACCGACGAACGTGCCGACGAGCGCGCCGATTGCGCCGCCGCCGGCGTACTGGAGCGTCGTGGGATCGCTGATTCCGACCAGCAGGAGGTCACCGAAGCCGAACACCGGGGCGAGAAACGCGGCGACGAGAAAGCCGAGAACGGCGCCACCGACGGCGCCGAAGGTGAGCCCAAGCGTTCGGGGATCGGTGATTCCGAGCGCAAGCCCGCCGACCATTTTCAGCTTCTCGGTTACGGTGAGCCCGTTCCAGAACCGTTGGATCGTCGTCTGAATGTCGCGGTCGACCAGGGCGACACCGCTGCCGTTCGCTTCGGCGGCCTCGATGGCGGCCCGCATGTCGGCACCGGGTTCGATGTCGAACTGATCGCCGAGCCGTGACTGAACGTACGACAGCATCCAGTAGGCCAGAAACTGAAAGACCGTGTTGCCCGAGAGGAGATCGCCCGCTTCGATGTCGTCCGGCGTGCCGCCTTTCATCTGGCGGTAGCGCCCTTCGTCGAGTTCGACGGCGACGACGTCCGGGTCCTCTCGGTCGATCGTCTCGCGAACCTCGTCGACACTCGCTTGCGAGACGTGTGCCGTCCCGAGGACCTCGACGGAGCCGCGCTCGCGGTCGGGCGGTGCTGGCGGCTCCGGCACGTCGGCCTCGCCTGCGTCGCTCATTACTCCCCCCAACTCGGCGGCGACTTTTACCAGTATCGGACCGCGAAGGCGTGTAAAATATCTATACAGTTGAACAGTCGAGCAGCCCGAACTGTCACTCGAGTCCGGTCGATCCCCGTCGACCGCTGAAAGCAAGACTGATTGGTGCCCTCGGGCAAAACCGGCCAATGACGGCCCTTCGGGAGACGGTCATCGAAAATCGGGAGATGGTCCAGCCGAATCACGCCAACACGCTCGACGTCGCCCACGGCGGCAACGTGATGAAATGGATGGACGAAGTGGGCGCGATGAGCGCGATGCGATTTTCCGGCGAGATGTGTGTCACCGCACGCGTCAACCAGATGAACTTCGAGCGGCCGATCCCCGTCGGCGACGCGGCGTACATCACCGCCTACGTCTACGACGCGGGCACCTCGAGCGTGAAGGTCCGTCTGATCGCCGAGCGCGAGAACCTTCAGACTCGCGAGCGCAAACGAACCACTGAATCGTACTTCGTCTACGTCGCCATCGACGAGGACAACACGCCGACGACGGTTCCCGAGTTGACCGTCGACACGGACGAAGGGGAACGACTTCGACGGGAGGCGCTCGCGGACGATCTGGGCCGAGCCGACTAGCCGCACCGGCCGACCCGTCTCTGCGAGCGCTCTTCCGCGGTCGAATCGACGACCGGAATCATCGACGAGTGTCGATCGCTCCACTGATCGCGTCGACTATCGGGCCGATCATCTATCGGACGGTGACCGACCGGTGAGGACAGTTACTCCGCGTCGGTGCCGTCGGACCGTGGATCGAGCTCTTTGGCCTCCTCGAGCGTTCCCTCGAGGGTCCCGCGGGTGTCGGCGATCGTCGCACCCACGAGGCCACCGATCGCGCCGCCGGTACTGGCCGCGTTTCGACTGAACAGGCCACCGATCCCTGCACCGACCGCTGCGCCGATCGCCGCGTATCGTGCACGGAGCAACACTGCAGTTATGCGTTCTCTCATGTGACGTATATGGTCACTGTCACGGATAAATATACCTCTCGAGCGCGCACGTCGAGCGGTTCCGGTGCAGATGATCCGCGATCGTCGCCTGACGCGCGGTCCAAACGGGCGAGCCGGGCTCAGAGCAACGTATCGACCGCGGCCAGCGACTCGAGGACGTGATCCGGCTCGGTGTCGGCGTCGGTCGCAGCGAGATCCGCGCGGTCGGTGACGCCGGTGAGTACGAGGGCCGTCTCCATCCCGGCGCGATTGCCGAGTTCGATGTCCGTGTTGAGACGGTCGCCGACGACCAAGACGTTCCGCGGATCGGTGTCCAGTCGGTCCATCGCCGCCTCGGCCGCGATCGATGACGGTTTGCCCAGAATCGCGTCCGCCTCGCGGCTGGCCACGGCCTCCATCGCGGCGAGGATCGCCCCCGAGCCCGGAATCTCGCCGTCGTCGATCGGGATCGTCGCGTCCGGATCGGTACCGTAGAACGGAACGTCGCCCTCGAGCGCCCGCAGGGCCTCCCAGAGCGTGCCGAACGAGAAGTTCTTGTCGAACGATCCCAACACGACCTCGGCCGCGTCGGGCTCCGTCGTCAGTTCGACAGCCGCGTCTTCGAGGATCGCCCGGAGTCGCTCGCCGCCGACGAGATAGACCGCGTCGTCGGTGTGGGTCGCCGCGAGGTACTCCGCGGAGACGGTCGCCGACGTGAGGACGGCGTTCGGATCGACGTCGATCCCGTGCGGTGCGAGTTTCTCGCCGTAGTGGTCGGCCCCCCGCGTCGGGTTGTTCGAGAAGAGCAGCCGCGAACAGCCGGCCGCCTCGAGCGCGCGCAGCCCGTCGGTGACGCCGGGAAGCAATGCCTCGCCGCGGACGATCGTCCCGTCGACGTCGAGGATCACCGCCTCGTAGTCAGTCATCGCTCGACCGTACGACGGGCCGGCGATTGAGTGTTTGGATGGGATTCGCGAATGCCGACGGCCGACGGGCGGTCGACCGGTGTAGCCGAACGCCACCCGCCGATGGATCGACGGGGTCAGCGCTGCGGATCGCGGGATCAGCACCAGCAGATCGGCGGGGTCAGCGCCGGCGCTCGAGGGAGAGATCTTCGGTCTCGACGTCCGCCGACTCGGCCCGCTCGTTGGAGTCGATCAGTCGGTCCAGTTTCGCCTCGAACTCGGCCTCGGACAGTTCGCCGGCGGCGTATCGCTCCTGCAGCGTCGTCACGGGGTCGGTCCCGCTGTCGGCCGTCTCGACCCTCTCACCGCGTTCCGGTTCGATATCGCGCGACTCGTCGTCTCCCGTCCGGCCGGCGAGGTACCACAGGAGGAGACCTCCGATCACGATCAGGGCAGTGGCCAGAATCGCGTACACCGGGCCGGCCAGCAACAGCAACGCGATGATCAGCACGTCGGCCAGGACGAACTTGATGGCGAACAACTCGACGAGCGAGTAGTCCCGTCCGCCGGCGGTTTCGCTGGCCATGTGCGCTAGTTGTATCCCGGCTGAAATAACTGTGGGGGACTGCGGTACCGAGCAGACGGTCAGCGTCTGTCGCCACGTCTCGATGGATCGATAATGCGAGACCGCTGGTCGGCCAATCGCTGGGAAAACACCATACCGCTGCCGACCGAACGAGAAAGCATGACACTCGATGTCGAGGTTCCCGATCCGCCGAGGCTCCACGGCTCACAGGACCCCGGTGACTACGACGCCGTCGACGAACCCGACGAGCGGACGGGGGACAACGTCCGCCGCGAAGCGCTGGCCGACTTCCTCGAGGCGGGCGCGTGGGAAGACGCATTCGACGAGTGGGCCAGGGACACCTACCTGTCCGAAACGGAGTTTCGGGCCGTCCGCGAGGCGGGCTTGCTCGAGCGACTCGACTTCTACTGGAATCAGTCCGCAGAAGACGTCGGCTACCGCGCGCCGGCGGTTCCGGACGATCTGGCGGCGACTCGCGAGGGACTCGACGACGTCGATATTCAGGGCATCGAGGAGGAGTTGGACTCGCTCGGCCGGACAGTGAGCGAAGTGCTGGAGAACGATTACATCCACCGCGACGGGGAGGAGTTCGGTTACACCTGGGAGTAGCGGGGTAACGAATCCCCGAATCGGTCACTGACAGCTCCATCGCACCCGCGTTTCCGAGCGACCGGCTCGAGCAGCGTCCGTCTCCGGAGAACGTCCTCATGCCGGGGTTTTAGCCGTTCTGCGATCGAACGGAGAGATATGGACGATCGGGGTCCCGCCGGTCCGGTGTGCGCGGCTCTCGAGAACGATCCCCGAGCGATCCTCGAAACAACCCGTCGAATCGTGGCGGCGGACACGCGGAATCCGCCGGGGAACACGCGAGCGCTCGCCGACTGGCTCGCCGAGGAGTTCGAATCGCTCGGATGCGACTGTGAGCGCTTCGCCGTCGATCCGATGAAACCGAACTTCGTCGCGACGATGCCGGGTGCCAGCGAGTTCACGCTCCTGTACAACGGCCACCTCGATACGGTTCCGTTCCGCGAGGCGGAGTGGACGTACGATCCGCTCGGCGAGGTCGACGGCGACCGGCTGTACGGTCGGGGGACGACCGATATGAAGGGCGCCATCGGAGCGATGCTCCAGGTCGCCAGGGCGTACGCGGAAACCGACACCGAGCCACCGGTCACGCTCCAGTTCGCTCTCGTGAGCGACGAGGAAGTCGGCGGTGAGGTCGGACTCGCCGCTCGATTGGGGAGTGGTCGGCTGAGCGCCGACGCCTGTGTGGTCGGCGAAGCGACTGGCCGACGCGATAGCAACTCGATCGCGGTCGGCGACCGGGGATACGTCTGGCCGTCGATCAGATACGAAGGGCGCGCGGCCCACGGCTCGAGGCCGATGTTCGGCGAGAACGCGATCGATCGCCTGTACGAGACGGTTCGGACGTGTCGGCGACGGCTTCGGCAGTTCGAGGTCCCGACCGACGGGATCGACGAGTCGATTCTCGCCGAGAGCGTCGAGTACTATTCGATCCACCTCGACGAGGAAACGGCGAGGGCCCTCTTTCGCTCGCCGACCGTCAACCTCGGCACGTTCAACGGCGGTGATGCGGTCAATACCGTTCCCGCGAGCGCCGAAGCCACGCTCGACGTTCGCATATTGCCGTCGGTCGGTTCGGAAGCGATTATTTCGCGGATTCGAGACTGCCTCGACGAGCGAGCGGCCGCGACGCTCGTCGACGTCACGTGTAAGGCGGGGTCGTACACGGCCCCCGATTCGGCGATCGTTCGAGCGACGAGCCGCGTCGTCGACGACGTCGTGCCGACGCCGCTGTATCGCCGGTTCGCGACGGGCAGCGGTGACGCACAAGTGTTCCGCGAGAACGGGATCCCGAGCGTCGAATTCGCGACCGGCACGGGAACGGCACACGCGGTCGACGAGTACACGACCGTCGACAAACTCCGCCGGAACGCGCTCGTCTACGCGCGACTCCCGTTCGAGATCGATCGGATCCGCGGCGGTTGAAACCGCTTTCCCGGCCGCGAGGTGGGAATTCTTATCCGGGAACCCGACCTACGACCATCCATGACACTCGAGGTCGAGCCCCCCGAGCCGCCGGAGTTGGAGTTCGTCGACCCGAACGAGTACGAGGACGCGACCGTCAGCGCCGACGGTGCCGAGGAGATCGACTACCGCCGCGAGGAGCTACAGGCGTTCCTCGAGGAGGGCGCCTGGGACGAGGCCTTCGACGAGTGGCGCGCGGACACGGACCTCGAGGAAGGCGAGTACGAGATCGCCCGCGATCTGGACCTCTTCGCGGGCTTTGACTTCTTCTGGGACGACTTCGCCGATCGGGTGGGCTATCACGCGCCCGGCATTCCGGAGGACTGGCAGGCCCGAGAGTACCATCCCGACCTCGACACCTGGGGAACGGTCTCCTCGATCAACGCCGAACTGACCGAGTTCGGCCAGATCGTCTCGGTCACACTCAAAGAGGAGTACGTCGACTGGGAGGCCGAGTACGAACCGCCCGAGGACCTTCCCGACTTCGACTAACGGTCCGGACCGACCGTCGCGGCGCTCGTCGCTACTTTCGCTCGCCGGACGTCGATTCGCGTCGGTCGCTCGAGTTCCACTCGAGTCGACCGTCCGCTAGGCGATGGCTGCTGGGCGATGATCTGCCGGAGAGTCAGTCCCGTGGAACCGCGAGGTTTCGTGTCTGCCCGTCGCATTCCGGACAGGAGCCCAGCGAGTCGGTCGCTTCTCGATAGCCGCAGTTCCGGCACTCGTAGTACGATCGGTCGGGCGTGTACGGATCGGTGTAGACCATGGTGGTTGGTACACTGTATCACGAAAAAGCGTTACGCCGGGTTAATAGAAAGGCGTATAGACAACGAAAAGGGGTTAAATCCGTTTAAATACTGGGCGTCTGTCCAATAATCACCTCGCGATCATCGAGTCGCGACGATCGCGAACGTCTCCGGTCGGCCGCTGGCGAATTCGATCTCGAAGCCGGCGGCCTCGAGTCGCGCCGTCGCCGTCGCGAGATCGAACCGCTCCTCGAGCGGCGGACCGGCGTCCGAGTCGCCGTCGGCTGACCAGTCGACCGTGACCAGTCGGCCGCCGGGATGGAGGACCCGCGCGAGTTCCGCGAGGGCACCGTCGGCATCGTCGTCCGCCTCCGCTCCCTCCGCATCCGCTGCTGCTGTCGGCGACGCGTACTCGTGGTGGGTCATCGTGGAGTACGCGCCGTCGAGTTCCCCGTCGTCGAAGGGAAGCGACGAGATTTCGGCCGTGACGAACTCGACGGCCTCGGGAACGTCCTTCTCTCGGTACCGATCGTGCATCGCGGGCTGGACGTCCACCGCGTACAGGGTGTCGACGAACGGTGCGACATCGTCCGCGTAAAAGCCCGTTCCGGAGCCGAGGTCGGCGACGACGCCGTCCGCCGTCGGCTCGAGCATCGCGAGCAGTTCCTCGCGGGAGCAGTATCGGTAGCGAGACGGGTCCTCGAGGGCGTCCGCTCGATCGACCGGATACGTGTGAAATCCCATACGTCCGTTCCGGACCGACCGGCCTTCGGCGTTGCGTTCCCACCGAAACCGAACGGAGTCGGACGCGTCGATCGAATGGTGCTGTGCCGCAGGGAGAAACGGACCGGTGCTGTGCTACGAGTGGAAACCGGATCGACGATGGCATCGACCCGGTCGTTCGGCGCTACTCGGGCTGTTCGCGGTCCGAAACGCGACTCGAGGAGGTGAGACCGTCAGCCGGACCATTCGCCGGCCAGGTCGCCGGCGATGTTCCGTCGCCACTGATCGAATCCGTCTTCGCAGTCGGCGTTGTCGTCGATGTGATCGACGAATCCGGCGCCCGGCGATGAGAGTTCGTCGCCACAGAAGGGACAGGTGATCGGGTCGGCCCACTCCGTCGTCGTGATAGCAGTCATCGGTATCGGTGTATATCAGGAACTATCATATAAGACTCGTCCGTTAACATCTATTATAATTAGTGTGGCATATAATGCCATATTCACCCAATTAGCAGTTCCTTTCTCACTACCGGACGGACGACAGTCGGGATCGATGGATACTCCGTCGTCCGGTCGCGACTCTCGGCGAGAACGAATGTCGGTTCGACGAGCGGCCGGACGGCTGGCGAGCTACGACGCGCTCGTACTGACGGCCGCGATCTGGTTTCTCGCGAAGTTCCTCCGATACGCCTTCCCACCGCTGTTCGACGCGTTTCAGTCGAGCTACGGCGTTTCCGATGCCGTCCTCGGAACCGCGTTCTCCGGGCTGATGCTCGTCTACGCGGCCATGCAGTTTCCCTCCGGCGTGCTCGCGGACCGGCTCGGTTCGGTGACCGTCATCACGACCGGCGCGCTCGTCGCGGCCATCGCTGCGCTCGCACTGGTCGTCGACTCGCCGTTTCTCGTCCTCGTCGGCGCGATGCTCGTGATCGGAGCCGGAACCGGCGCGCACAAGACCGTCGCCGTCCGGCTCCTCGCTCGAGCCTATCCGGCCCGGACGGGGCGAGCGCTCGGCGTGCTGGACACGTTCGGTGCGCTCAGCGGCGTCGTCGCGCCCGCCGCCGCCGTCGGGGTCGCGTCGCTGGCGCTCGGTCCGATCTCGAGCTGGCGGCTGGTTTTTCTGGGTGCCGGCCTCGTCGGGCTGGCGCTCGCGGCGGCGTTCCGGGTTCGGGTCCCGAAGCGACTGCCGGGCGAATCGAGCGGCATCGACACGAACCCGATCGATCGCGGCGGCGAGATCGCGCAGTACGCGTCGCTCTTTCGCGACTGGCGGTTCTCGACGTTCGCCCTGCTGACGGTCCTGTTCTCCTTTACCTACAACGGGCTGGTCGCGTTCGCACCTCGATACCTCACCGCGGAGGCGGGGCTCACGGCGGCGACCGCGAGCCTGCTCTACAGCGGGCTCTTCCTCGCGAGTCTGGTGCAGTTGGTGACCGGGAACCTCAGCGATCGGGTCGGCCGATTGCCGATCATCGTCGCGACGCTCGGCCTCGCCTCGGTCGCGCTGGTGGCATTCGTCTCGCTGACCGGAACGAGCGATCCGATCCTGCTCGGCGGATTGCTCGTCGCCGTCGGCCTCGGCTCGCACGGCTTCCGACCGGTCAGGGGCGCGTACCTGATGTCGGCCATTCCGGACGACGTCGCCGGCGGCGGACTGGGCGTCGTTCGAACGCTGTTGATGGGTGCCGGCGCGATCTCGCCCGCGGTCGTCGGAACCCTCTCGGAGACCGCCGGCTTCCGGGCCGCGTTCTGGCTGCTCGCCTCGGCGGTCGTCGGTGCCACGCTACTCGGCTGTCTGCTCTGGGTCTTCGAGCGGTCCTGATCGGTTCGCGATCCGAGCACTATCGCCAACTGTCCACGCCAGCGCCGAAACCCGTACTCGTGACGCTCGCCGGACCGCCTGCGGGACAGCTACTGTGAAAAGAGTTAACATGCCTTTCTGCGTATGGTACACTATGGCACTCGAGGAGCAACGCGAATACGTCTGCGTCCAGTGTGGCCGGCGGGAGACGGTCGGGGACGCACTCCTCAGCACCTGTCAACAGTGCGGGGGCGAGATGCGAAACGTCGAGTTGATCCACGACTGACCGCGTCCAGCGTCGGTCGGGACAGTGTTGGTTTCCTCCAGCGGTGCCGCCGTTTCACGAGGGTTCGAGCCAGCAGCCATCGGCATCGGATCACGTGCGGGCGAGCACCATCGCGACCGCGATCAACACCAGTCCGACGACGACTGCGCCGCCACCGACCGTCGTCTCGCCCGCGATCGCGGTCACGCCGCCGGCGACGACCCCCGCACCCCCACCGCCGGCGACGACCGCCGACGAAAGAGCCGGTGCTGCGGTCGTCTCAGCCCGGACGTCCTCGAGGTCCGCTCGAAGCGACTCGATCGCTTCAGTCCGGTCCGCGCGAGTCTCGACGTCTTCGGTTCGCGTCTCGATCGCCTCGACCCGTTCTCCGAGCCCCGAAAGCCGGTCGGAAACCGTCGTCAGCCGCTCGTCGACGGCGTCGAATTCGTCGTCGAGAGACCGGACGTCTGTCTCCAACGTCCCGACATCGCTATCGAGCCTCTGGACGTCACCGTCGAGTGCCTGCACGTCGCCGTCGAGCTCCGCTACCGCCGATTCGTCGGGCTCCGACTCAACGGCCCGAGCGAGATCGTCGTGATCCGACCGGAGCGACTCGAGGCGGTCGTCGACCGCGGAAATATCGTCCTCGAGCGCCGACGAGAGGTCCTCGAAACGGGTTTCGTGAGCGTCCAATCGCTCTTCGGTGGCATCGGTTCGATCGTCGATCGCCGAGAGCGTCTCGGCGAGCGACTCGATCTCGTCCTCGAGGTCGGTCCGCAGCGCCGCGACGTCGTCCTCGAGCGTCGCCCGAATCTCGGCCGCTCGATCGTCGACCGTCGCCTCTACGTCGTCGACTCGGTCGGTAACCGTCGTTCGAACGTCGCTCACCTGCGCTTCGAGACTCGTCCGAACCTCGTTCACTCGGTCCTCGAGTTCGTCGTCGAGGTCGTCGATCCGGTCCTCGACGGCCGCGAGGTCCGTCGCGATGGCGTCGACGTCCGCCGTCACCGACTCGATCTCGTCGGTCGCGTCGGCGAGGGACTCGCGCAACTGGGCGACGTCGTCTTCCGGCACTGTCTCGTCGTCGAGCCGCTCGACGGCGTTCTCGAGCGCTGCGAGATCCTCCTCGATCCCGTCAGTCGCGTCCGCGATCCGGGCGTCGAGCGTCGAGACCGCGTCGTCGATCCGCCGATCGAGTGCGTCCTCGAGCGATCGGAGCTCTGAATCGAGCGTTTCGAGGTCCGCATCGACGGTTTCGAGATCGCTCGCGAGGTCCGCTACTGTTCCCCGGCCGGCCGCCCGCGTTTCGAGGTCGGCGAGCGCGTCCGTCGCGTCCGACATCGTCTCACCGAGGTCGTCGACCGCCGTCTCGAGCGTCGACAGCCCGTCCGCGACGGCGTCGACTCGCTCGGCGTCCGCCGCCGTCTCCTCTATGTCGTCGATCGCGTCCCGGACGGTCTCGAGATCGGCATCGAGCGCTGCGGTGCGATCGTCCACCCGCTCCCGGAGGGCATCCAGTTCGTCGTCGACGGCTGCGATCTCCTCGTCGAGCGTCGAGTCGATCGCCTCGAAGCGCGCGTCGGTTCGTTCGGAGCGCTCCTCGAGTCGCCCCGACACGCCGTCGATCCGCGTGCTCAGTTCCTCGAGCCGTCCCGCGACGCCCTCGATTCGCGTTCCAGCGCGGTCGACGTCCGCCTCGAGAGCCTCGAACTCGTCGGTCAGTCCCGAGACGCGTTCCTCGACCGCCTCGAGCGCCGCTTCGGTCGCCGCGGTCGCTTCGAGATCGTCCAGGTCGGCCCGGACGGCGTCGAGAGCGTCATCCAGCGACTCCGTCCGATCCGCGGCAGTCTCGAGGTCGGCCGCCAGCTCGGCGAGTCGCTCGTCGAGGGCGGCTCGTTCGTCGGCCGCGGTCGCTTCGACCGAAGCGAGGTCGTCCGCGAGGCCCTCGAGGTCGTCGTCGACGCTCTCGACGTCGTCCTCGAGCTCCGTCACGTCGTCGTCGCTTGCGTGCGTCTCGCTTTCATCCTCGATATCCGCCAGATCGTCGGCGAACGACTCGAGGCGGTCGTCGATCTCGTCGACGGTTTCGGCCGCGGCCGCGCGTTCCTCGATGTACTCGAGGTCTTCGAACAGTGTCTCGAGGTCCTCGCGGACGGACTCGATCTCGGCGTCGCGGTTCGCGAGCCGGTCGAACAGCTGATCGATCGCGTCGTCGGTGCGCTCGGCATCTCCGCGGGTCGCTGCGTCGTCGTCGAACGCGAGTTCGGTCGCCTCGCTCGCCGCGGACGCCTCGTTCTCGCTCGAGGAGTCGCCGGTGTCCTCGCCGGGAGCGGCGGAGGCGGACCAGGTGACCGCCTCGTGGGCCTCGACCTCGTCCCTGGCCGCCGCGAACGCGCCTCGAGCGGCGCTCGCAGCGGGGTCGTCCGCGAGTCGGACGCCGCGGACAGAGAACGGGAGCGTCGCCGCGTCGAATCGGCCGCCGATCAGGAACTCGACGCCGTCGATGGCGGCCTCGCCGGCGACCGCGATCGGAACGGACACCCCCTGCTGGACGTCGCTCTCGTTGGCCGCGTCTCGGATCGCCTCGATCACCTCGGCTAGCAGGGCGTCGTAGGCCCGAGCGAGAGCGCTCTCGATCTCGCCCGCCGCCGTGTCGGGGTCGAGCGTGAACCCCTCGAGGACGTCGGCGACCCGCGCCGGTTCGCGACCGGTTTCGTCGGCTACCCGGTCGACGATCCACTCGCGGCCCGTGGCGAGCGAGACGGCTATCGCCGGGACGCCGTAGTACGCGAGCGCGACGCTCGTCGTCTGCCTCCCCATACAGATGCCGAGTCCGGTGTAGTTGTCGGCCGCCAGTTGGTCGTAGACGACGGCGAATCCCGTGCTGATCGGCGTCGCGTCGAGTCCGCGGTCGGCCAGAATCGACTCGACTGCCTCGCGGTGCGCGTCGGTCGGCGCCGCCGCGTCGACGAGCGGTCCCGGCGTCGTATAACAGAGCCGACCGTCCGTCGCGTCGGCCACGACGTCGTCGATGAGCGCATCCAACGCGGGCCGTGCGTACGCCGTCGCGTCCGTCGCGAGGACGCCGTTCGCGAACAGGGGCTGCGGTCTCTCGTCCGCGGCGTCGGCGGCCACCCGAGCGGTCGCGCCGATCGCGTACGTCTCGCCGTCCACGTCTATCGTCGTTTTCCCCTCCGAGAGTCCCACCGTGTCGAATGCGGCGGCGTCGACCGGTACCACCACCGGCGGGACCGCGTCGATCGTCGGCCCGTCGCCTGCGTCGGTGACGGCCCGGATCGCCTCCGGTCCGATATCGAGACCGTAATCCATGCCCCCGGTGACTCGAACGACCCTATTGGAAGTTTGCCCCGCAGTACCAGATGTGAAAATCGGCTCGGCGTCGTCGCCTCGCGTTCGCTCGGCTGCAGTGGCCCACCGTCAAGTGAGCCGTGTTCCGATCGCGATCACGTCCGTACGCCCGATATTCGGGGCCGATCAAAATTATTTCTTACTCGAGTTCTTGTTTACACCTACCAGATAAGAGACTATTTCTCGCGTGAGAATGAAACCGTTTCTCATAGCAGATACAGGGGTTCGAAATGCCGGACTCCGATATAGGTCTGGGGAGTCGTACCATACAGCGATCATAATCCTCCATGTTTATCAGTCAGGACAGTGGTGTGTTACGTATATGTCTGAAACCGGGACGGAGTCCCGTCCACTGGTCCGACAGCTTCCGGATCCGACTACAGCGTCGAACGTCCGGTACGATCTGTCGCTCGAGGAACTGCGCGAACTCGCCGAGCCCGACGAGACGACGACCGAGTTCGGATCGGCGTCGTACGTCAGTGAGGTCCGCTCGCGGAGCGCCGATCGGACGAAAAACGCTGTCGACGACGAGTTCACCGATCGGGATCACGAACTCGTCGACGACGCGATCGGTCTCACGAGCGACCGTGAGATGCTCTGCGTCGATCGACTGATGGGCCGTCACCCGGACGCGACCTTCTGTTGTCGCCTGTTCGTCCCCGTCGAGCACGCTCGGATCGCGTACGCGTGGGCGAGCCTGTTCGAGCCGACCGACGGACGTGATCCCGATCTCTACACCGTCCACCTGCCCGATTACGACGAGACCGAGATTCGAGTCCGTCCCAACATCGGCGTGACGACCGTCCTCGGCACGGACTACATCGGCGAAGCCAAGAAGTCGTTCCTCCGGCTGTACATGTACCGCATCAAGCAGCAGGGCGGTCTCGGACTCCACGCGGGCAGCAAGCGCGTCCGCGTCCGCGACGCTGACGGCGAGCTACGGACCGTCGGCCAGGTGTTCATGGGCCTCTCCGCGACCGGCAAGTCCACGCTGACCTCTCACGGCTGCTGGCTCGAGGACCCGGAGGACGCGTCCATGCTGCAGGACGACGTCTGTGGCCTCCTCTCGGACGGCTCCGTCGCCGGCAGCGAGGGCGAGGGACTGTTCATCAAGACGATCGGCCTCGGCGAAGACGAGCAGCCGGAACTCTACGAGGCCGCGACCACCGAATCGGCGATCCTCGAGAACGTCGCGGTCGACGAGGACGGCACCGTCCACTTCGACGAGGACCGCTATACGTCGAACTCTCGAGCCATCATCCAGCGCGACGAACTCGAGAGCGCCGACGAGGAGATCGATCTCGGCAGCATGGATCAGGTCTTCTTCATCACCCGGAACCCCCTGATGCCCCCGGTCGCCAAACTCGACGAGGAGCAGGCCGCCGTCGCCTTCATGCTCGGCGAGTCGATCGAGACCAGCGCGGGCGACCCGTCGCGAGCCGGCGAGTCGATCCGCGTCGTCGGAACGAACCCCTTCATCATCGGCTCCGAAGGCGAGGAGGGGAACATCTTCCACGAACTCATCGACCTCCTCGAAGCCGACTGTTACATCATCAACACGGGCTATCTCGGCGACGAGTCGAAAGACATCGGCGTCACCGAATCCGTGACGATCCTCACCGAGGCCGCCCGCGGGACCATCGAGTGGAGCCACGACGAACGGATGGGGCTGACGATCCCCGACTCCGTCCCGGGACTCGACGTCGACGACTACTACGTGCCGGACCACGTCGACGACTACGACGAGGCGCTCGCGGAACTACGCGCCGACCGTCGCGAATACTTGTCGCAGTTCGACGACCTCCGCGAGGAGATCAGAGACGCCGTCTACTGATCGCCGCTCTCCGTTCCCTCTCGGAGCGCGACCGATCGCCCCCGGTTTTTCAGATAAGTCGAGATCCCCCGGCAGCGGGGCGGCACTCGCCGCACACGAATACCATTATATGTGTCGAGTTCTCACGGTTCGATAATGAGCGCACAGGTACGAAAACCGACCGCGAGAATCTGTGAAGCGTGCGGTCGAGGCGAACAGTGGGACGAAAACCTCGAGGCCTGGCAGATCGCCCGCGACGACGGCGAGAAACAGGTCGGCAATCCACACTGCATCCACGAGTGGGACATCACCGGGACGTTCACACCGGTCGACGACAGCTGACTCGCCGTCGCCGACCGGTCGCCGAAGAGAAATTACTCTTTTCCCCGACTCGAGCGTAGCGGCTCTCATGCCGACCGTCTACATGACAGCGCCGCCCGACGCGGCCGACGAAATCGCCGAAACGCTGGTCGAAGAGCGACTCGCCGCGTGTGTCAACCGGCTGTCGACGACCTCGACCTATCGCTGGGAGGATGAGATTCACCGCGACGACGAGGCCGTGTTGCTCGCGAAGACCACCGACGACGCGTACGACGAATTAGTCGACCGCGTCCGAACGCTGCATCCGTACGACGTCCCCTGTATCGAGCGCTTCGACGAGACCGATCTCCTCGAGTCGTTCGCTGAGTGGCGATCAGAGTGCGTCGAGTAGGGAGCGACCGCCACGAGTAATCCACGTCAGACGGTCACAGACGATGACTACCCGAATTAGCAACCCTTAAAACTCGCGCACGGGTTATCACGGGTATGGCTGGAACCATCGAAGTGCTCGTTCCGGGTGGCCAGGCCAATCCTGGCCCACCACTCGGTCCCGAGCTCGGACCGACCCCCGTCGACGTGCAGGCCGTCGTACAGGAGATCAACGATCAGACCGAAGCGTTCGACGGGACCGAAGTTCCCGTCACCGTCGACTACGAGGAGGACGGCTCCTTCGAGATCGACGTCGGTGTCCCGCCGACGGCGGCACTGATCAAAGACGAAGCCGACTTCGAGACCGGCAGCGGCGAGCCCCAGAAGGAGTTCGTCGCCGATCTCTCCGTCGATCAGGTCAAGAAAATCGCCGAGCAGAAACACCCCGACCTGCTCTCCTACGATACGATCAACGCCGCGAAGGAAGTCGTCGGTACCTGTGCCTCGATGGGCGTCACCATCGAGGGCAACGACGCCCGAGAGTTCAAGCAGCGAGTCGACGACGGCGAGTACGACGACGTGCTGGCCGGCGAAGCGAGCGCCTGAATACGGCGCAGCGAGTACTTCTTCGTTCTCGCAGACCGACGCTAGCGTCAGCCACGCCTGCTCGAGGCGGGTGTCGACGGCCATTCGGCTTCCGACGGATCTGTTCAGTACCGTCTCGACCGTTCGGCGTCGCTGTCTCTCGAGTTCGATGACCGGCGGAGCGGAGAGAACGAAATGGACCGTCGAGCCGAGTTCGGTCCGTCGCGGGGAACGATCGTGGGCAGCTTCCTATACTTTGTTCGCGGGCGGGACGGTTCGATCGCCCGGGCGCGTCGTCCCGGCCGTTCCGAACAGGACTCGGATACTCGCTCCGATACCGAGCGCACCGGCGAGTCCGAGAAGGGCGGCGGTGGCCGGAAGCGACAACCCGGCAACCCCGCACGCGAGCGCTCCGACGAGCAGTCCGGTCACGAGCCGACTGTCACCGAGTCGCGAAGCGACGGTGCGTCCGGTCGCGATGCAGCCGATCGCCGTCGCCGCCGGGAGGACGACCGCGCCGAGTATCACCATCGGAATCCCGAAGAATATCCCGATGTCCGTATCGACGATGAGATATCCCGTGCTCGCGAGCCCACCGACGACGAGGAGGCTCGGGAGCCCGACGCAAAGCGAGATGACGGGGCTCTGGCGCGATTTCGACACCGCCTGTCTACTGTAGGTCTGAGCCAAACCGAGCACGATCATCGACACGAGGGCGGTCGCAGCAAACTGAATCCCCACTCGAACGATCGGTTCGAACGATCGATACGCCTCGAGTTCACCGCCGAACGGTGTCAGCACAGCGACCGACTCGATCCCCGACGGACCAATCATATTATATAAGTCTACTGGCCACATGGATGCATGCTACAGTAGCACGCATAATAGAGTTTTCGGTTATTGTGAGTGTGAATAATAAATTACTATAATGAAATGTGAGGGAACGAACGCGTCCGCGTGGAACGGCCGTGCTCGCTGACAGTACCGTCGTGGGTGGATGAGTCGGCGAGATCTGCCGCGAGACGAGCGTACTGGCAGTTCGACGGGTTTAAGTTCGGCATGACCCTCGGTCCAAGGGAGACAGGCATCGCCTGTTTCACTGACCCGTAGGAGCAGTCCTGCGTACTACGGAGGTGAACGATGGCAGATTCGGATATTGAAACAGCAGTAGCGCGCGCACTCGAGGATTCGCCCGACCGGAACTTTACCGAGACGGTAGACCTCGCGATCAATCTGCGCGACTTAGACCTAAACGAACCGTCGAACCGCGTTGACGAGTCGATCGTCCTGCCGGCCGGAACCGGCCAGGAGACTCGGATCGTCGTCATCGCCGAAGGAGAGACCGCAGTCCGCGCCGAAGAGGCGGCGGACGAGGTCCTTTCGGTGGACGACGTAGCCGACCTGGACGACGACGACGCCAAAGACATGGCCGACGAGACGGACTTCTTCATCGCCGAAGAGGCGATGATGCAAGACATCGCCCGGCACCTGGGTACCATTCTCGGTCCCCGAGGGAAGATGCCGGACCCGCTCGCGCCCGACGACGACGTCGTCGAAACCGTCAACCGGCTCAAAAACACCGTGCAGCTTCGCTCCGGCGACCGACGAACGTTCCACACGCTCGTCGGGTCGGAAGAGATGGACGCCGAGGACGTCGGCGACAACATCGACGTCATCCTGCGTCGCCTGCACGCAGACCTCGAGAAGGGGCCCCAGAACATCGACGCCGTCTACGTGAAGACGACGATGGGCCCGTCCGTGGAGGTGGCCTAGAATGAGCGCACAGGCTGAACGCAAAACCGAGAACCTTCCCCAGTGGAAGAAAGAGGAAGTCGACGACCTCGCACAAATCATCGACGAGTACGAGAGCGTCGGCGTCGTCGGTATCGCCGGCATTCCCTCGAAGCAGCTCCAAGACATGCGCCGCGACCTGTACGGTACTGCCGTGTTGCGCGTCAGCCGCAACACCCTGCAGACGCGCGCGCTCGAGGACGCCGGACTCGGCGACCTCGTCGAGCACATCGGTGGACAGGTCGGGATCATCGCGACCGACGAGAACCCGTTCTCGCTGTACAAGGAACTCGAGGCGTCGAAGACGCCCGCGCCGATCAACGAGGGCGAAATCGCTCCGAACGACATCGTGATCCCCGAAGGGGACACCGGTGTCGATCCGGGGCCGTTCGTCGGCGAACTTCAGGGTATCGGCGCGAACGCGCGCATCGAAGAAGGGTCGATCCAGGTCATGGAGGACTCGACGGTCCTCGAGGCCGGCGAGGAAGTCTCCGCCGACCTGGCGAACGTCCTCAACGAGCTCGGTATCGAGCCCAAGGAGGTCGGTCTCGACCTGCGCGCCGTCATCGCCGAGGGCGTGCTCTTCGACCCCGAGGACCTCGACATCGACGTCGAGGCCTACCGGAGCGACGTGTCGACGGCCGCCGCCCGCGCTCGGAACCTCGCGCTCAACGCGAGCTTCCCGACCGCGTCGACGGCTCCGACGCTCATCGCCAAGGCCACGGGCGAGGCCAAGAGCCTCGGCCTGCAGGCCGCCATCGAGGACGAAGACCTGATGCCCGACCTCGTCAGCAAGGCCGACGCACAGCTGCGTGCGCTCGCGGGCCAGATCGACGACGAGGAGGCGCTTCCTGACGAACTTCAGGACGTCGAGGCCCCCGCCGAACCGGCGGCGGCCGACGACGAAGACGAATCGGCAGACGACCAGACTGAAGACGAGGCCGAGACCGAAGACGCCGACGCCGACGATGACGACGAAGACGACGGCGACGGCGCAGCAGGTCTCGGCGAGATGTTCGGTTAAGTAACGGAGGATCCAACAATGGAATACGTATACGCTGCACTCATCCTGAACGAATCGGGCGAAGAGATCAACGAAGACAACCTGACGAACGTGCTCGACGCTGCCGGCGTCGACGTCGAAGAGTCTCGCGTGAAGGCGCTCGTCGCCGCACTCGAGGACGTCGACATCGACGAGGCAGTCTCCGAGGCCGCTGCCGTCCCCGCTGGTGGGGCCGCCGCAGGCGGTGCCGCGGGTGGCGAGGCCGCTGCCGACGAAGGCGGCGACGAAGAAGAAGCCGAGGAGACCAGCGACGTGCCGGACACGACGGACGAGGACGACGACGAGGACGACGAGGCCGACGGCGAGGGTCTCGGCGAACTCTTCGGATAACGCGTCCCGTCGATCCGGTTTCGACGAGTTGTCAACCCCGATTTTTTCTCGATGCTGGACGGCGAGTGGCGACGCCGCCTGCTCGGACGCGGCGGTTCGCGACTCGAGCAGTGCCCCGCTGAGCCGAGACACTATAAACGAGGACGCGGCCAGAGTCGGCGATGCCCGCCCCAGTCGAGGTCGTCACCGAGCCGGCACTCACGCTCCAGTTGCTCGCGTGGGTGGTCGCCGGCTCGCTGCTGGGGTGTTGTAGCGGGCTCGTTCCCGGACTCCACGCCAACAACTTCGCGTTCCTGCTGGCCGGCGTCGTGCCGTCGGTTCCCGGGTCGCCGCTGTTCGTCGGCTGTGCAATGCTCGCGGCCGGCGTCGTCCACACCTTCTGCAACGCCGTCCCGGCGATGGCGCTCGGGGTCCCCGACGCGGAGATGGCCGTCACCGCACTGCCTGGCCATCGGATGGTCCTCGAAGGGCGGGGCTACGAGGCGATCCGACTCTCCGCGCTCGGCAGCGTCCTCGCCGTGATCGCGGCGGTTCCGCTCGCCGTCCCCGTCACCTGGGCCGTGACGGCCGCGTATCCGACGATCCGGGCCCACCTCTCGCTCGTCCTCGCGATGGTCGCGGTCGCACTGATCGCGTCGGAACCGACGTGGCGCGGCCGGTTCGGCGGGCTACTCTCGTTCGCGCTCGCGACCGGCCTCGGCGCACTCACGTTGGATATCACTGCGGACGCCCCGCTCGAGGCGGGCGGCACGCTCGCGCCCCTCTTCGCCGGGCTCTTCGGCGCGCCGGTGTTGATCGATGCGATCCGTGGCAGCGGCATTCCGCGACAGGCGGGCGAGGGCATACGAGCCTCGCGACCGTTCGTCGGCGTTACCGCCGTCGCCGGCGCGCTCGCGGGAGCCGTCGTCGGCTACCTACCCGGTATCACGGCGGCGATCGCCGCCGTCGCGGTGCTGGCGCTCGTCCCGGGCGATGCCAGCGACCGCGGCTACATCGTCGCCACCAGCGGCGTCGACACGTCGAATACCATCTTCGCGCTCTTCGCGCTGGTCGCCATCGGCCAGCCCCGGACCGGCGTGTTAGTCGCGTTCGAGGGCACGGCCGCGCCGCTCGAGTTACCGATCCTGCTCGCCGGCGTCGTCCTCGCGGGACTGCTCGGGTTCGCGTTCGTGATCGTCGTCGGTGACGCCTACCTCGAGCTGGTCGGCCGGCTGCCCTACTGGAAGATTTCGGTCGCCGTCCTCGCGGTGCTGCTCGCCCTCTCGTATCTGTTCACCGGGCCGGTCGGCATCGCGATCTTCGCCGTCGCGACCGCTATCGGACTGGTTCCGGTTCGATTGCGGTGCCGACGCGTCCACCTGATGGGAGTACTGATCGGACCGTTGATGCTCGGGCTCTGACGACTCTCGCGTCCTCAGTCGCTCGAGCCCGCCGCTCGAGCCGCGGTCACGAGTTCCTCGACCCGCGCTTCCGAGACGGGGTTCGTCGTTACGCCGTCCGTTTTGAGTGCGGTACCGACGATGACGCCGTCCGCACCCGTCTCGAGACAGTCGCCGATCGTCTCGCTCGTCACGCCGCTGCCGACGAACACCGGCGTCTCATCGTGTCCCCGATCGGCGAGCGCATCGGTGACGCGCTCGACGTCCGCGAGCGACGTTTCGACGCCCGTCCCGGGGCCGGAAACGACGACGCCGTCGGCTCCGCCGCGCTCGACCGTCTCGAGGGCCGCGCGCTCGATCTCCCGTTCGCCGATGGGGGTCGCGTGTTTGACGTGGACGTCCGCGAGGATCGCGACGTCGGCGGCGAGCCGGTCGCGAAGCCGGAGGGTCTCGTGGGCCCGGCCCTCGATGATCCCCTGATCGGTCGCCGCAGTGCCGACGTGGACGTTGACCCGGACGAAGTCGGCGTCGACGGCCGCGGCGATCGACATCGCGGCCCGGGCGTCGTTTCGGAGCACGTTGATCCCGACCGGCACGTCGACGGCGTCCGTCAGGGCCGTCGCGACGGCAGTCATCGACGCGACGACGTGTTTCGGTACGTCGTCGGGATGGAACGGCGCGTCGCCGAAGTTCTCGAGGACGATCCCGTCGACGCCGCCCGCCTCGAGCCGGGTGGCGTCCTCGAGCGCGCGGGTTCGGACGGCGTCGCGATCGCCGTCGAAATCCGGTGTGCCGGGGAGCGGCGGGAGGTGTACCATGCCGACAACGGGGTGATCGGCGTCGAATCGCGTCCGGAGGGGCGTGCCCGATACCATATCGGTGCTGGGGTAGCGAGCGGGATAAGTGGCTGTGGAGACGCTCGCCGGCGGACGGCGTTCGTGTCGGTCGTCCGCGATCCGGCAAGCGCCTCTCCCTCCACGGCCGTTTTCTCTCCGCCGTGGCTATACCCGGCGATGACCGATCTGCTCTCTCCGTTATCGTTGCGCGACAGTGAGACGAAGAACCGAATCGCCGTCTCGCCGATGTGTCAGTACTCCTGTGAGCCGGACGGGGTCGCGACCGAGTGGCACCGCGTCCACCTCGGAAGCCGGGCCGTCGGCGGTGCCGGCATCGTGATGACCGAAGCGACCGCCGTCTCACCGGCGGGCCGGATCACGCCCCACGACCTGGGGATCTGGAGCGACGAACACGCGGCCGCGCTCGAACCGACCACCGAGTTCATCCGCGACCAGGGTGGGGTGCCGGGGATCCAGCTCGCCCACGCGGGCCACAAAGCGAGCAAAGAGCGGCCCTGGGAGGGCCACGTTCCGATCCAGCCCGACGGGACCGGCCCCAGCGGGGCGTCGGGTTGGGAGGTCCTCTCGCCGTCGCCCGAGGCCTATCCGCCGTTCGACGGCGATCGCCCAGCGATGCGGAAGGCCGATCAGGACGATATCGAGGGCGTCATCGACGCCTATCGCGCGGCGGCCGAGCGGTCGCTCGAGGCCGGGTTCGAGGTCGCCGAGGTCCACGCGGCTCACGGCTACCTGCTCCACGAGTTCCTCTCGCCGGTTACGAACACTCGCGAGGACGATTACGGCGGCAGCTTCGAGAACCGCACGCGGCTGACTCGCGACGTCGTCGCGGCCGTCCGCGAGGTCTGGCCGGACGACAAGCCGGTCTTCGTCCGCATCTCCGGAACGGACTGGCTCGACGACCGCGAGTCGTGGGACATCGAGCAGTCAGTGCGACTGGCGGACGACCTCGCCGATCTCGGCGTCGATCTGGTCGACGTGAGTTCGGGCGGACTTCACCCCGAACAGGCGGTGCCGGGCGGCCCGAACTTCCAGGTGCCGCTGGCGGAGCGGGTCCGTGAGGGGGCCGACGTCGCCGTCGGCGCGGTCGGCGGCGTCACCGAACCCGAGCAGGCCGACGCACTGGTCCGTAACGGCCGTGCCGACCTCGTGCTCGTCGGCCGGGAGTTCCTACGCGATCCGTACTTCGGACTCCGCGCGTCCGGCGACCTCGAGCGCGATCCGGACGAGGTCGCGAACGCGTGGCCGGTCCAGTACCGGCGCGCCGTTCAGCGGTAACACGAGCTTTCCGACCGAAGTTTCGAATCGGTTTGGTACAGGCAGGGGGCTCGAGTTACGCGCCGTCGTAGTCGTCCAGCCACCCGGTGACGGAGGACCGTAACGCACCGGTCGTCGTCCCGATATTCAGCAGTTGGTAGCCGTTCGCCGCTTTCTCGTTGACGTCGTCCATGCCGAATCCGAGCCCGCCGACCGGAACGTCCGCCTCGACAGCGGCGGATCGGATCGTCTCGACGGCCTCCTCGACGTCCGGGTGGTCGAATTCGCCCGGATGACCCAGCGAGACCGAGAGATCGAGCGGGCCGATGAAGACGAAGCCGAGTTCCGGCACCGAGAGGATGTCGTCGAGGTCGTCGAGGGCTGACTGCGTCTCGATCGTGACGCCGACGACGACCGACTCGTCCTCGCCAGTCACGTACTCGTCGGTCATGCCCCAGCGGCTGGCGCGCGGATTCGCCATGCCGCGCCGGCCGGGTTCGCCGTCGTACTCGAACCGGCCGGCTCGCACCGCCGCCTCGAGTTCCTCGGCGCTCCCGACCCGCGGGAGGAAGACGTTCCGAACGCCGGCGTCGAGGGCCTTCCGGACCAGCGACGGATCGGTGTCGGGAACGCGGACCAGCAGCTCCGTGTCGGTCCCGTCCGCCGCCCGGAGCAGTTCCTCCAGTTTCCCGGCGTCCCGCGGACTCGGTCCGCCGTGCTCGAGGTCGATCCAGACGAAATCGGCGCCGAGCGCCGCGTAGAGTTCGACGACCGTTGGACTGTAGGTGTTCTCGAGGACGCCGAGTGCGACCTCGCCGGACTCGAGCGTCTCGCGGAGCGCGTTGGCGCGCGGTTCCTGACTCATACCTCGTCCACACCTGCCCGCGACTAAAGTCTGGGGCCGAACGACGCGCTGGCTCCGAATTGACTTCGCCGAAAACAGCAGTTCGGGGGCGTCTTACTCGCCGTTCCACTTGATGGAACAGCCGCGGGACGGCTGCCACTCGAGGTCGACCGCTTCGTCGGCCAGGACGGCGTCGATGGCCTCGCGGATCTGATAGCGGCTCGGTTCGTCGTCGGGATTGGGCGCGTCGTCGAGCCGGCCGTGATAGGCCAGCCGGAACTCACCGTCGTCGCGGGCGAACAGGAACGGATCCGGCGTACAGACCGCGCCGTAGGCTCGAGCGACATCCTGACTCTCGTCTCGGAGGTACGCGTCGTAGTCAATTCGCCCATCCGCAACGAACTCCTGCATTCGTTCGAACGAATCGTCGGGGTACTCGTCGGCGTCGTTGGGGTTGATCCCGACGACCGAGACGTCGTCGTACTCGTCGGCCAGTTCGTTCAGCAGGTCAAACTTCGCCTGCGCGTACGGACAGTGGTTGCACGTGAACACGACCAGCAGCGCCTCACTGTCGGCGAACGACTCGAGCGAGTACGTCTCTCCGTCGACGCCCTCGAGTTCGAACTCGGGTGCGAGATCGCCGGCCTCGAGTTCCGACTCGGACTCTTTGAGAACCATACCGGACGATTCGGCCCGTTCGTCCTTAATCGTCACGTTCGCGGCGGTCGGTTCGCTCGGAGCGGCGGCGCGGGAACGACCGTGACGACTTACATATTAGTACCCCCGGCCGCATCGACAGGGTATGAAGACGCTCGAGGTCACCGACGAACAGTACGCGTTCATCCAGCACCTCCGCGAGGAGATCTCCGAATCGGTCGTCGGCAAGTACGGCTTCGTCCGGGAGCAAGACGCCGTCCAGTTCCTGATCGACAACCTGGACGAGGAGATCGAACTCGAGGCGGACGGAGAATTCGAGTCCTCGGCCACCGACGACGTGTCGGCGTCCGTCGGAGCCGCTATCGACGGCGCGACCGATCCGCACGAACTCGAAGCGGTCTCCTATATCGAGGACGAGGCGGCGGTCGACGCGGACGAGGACGACGGAGATGACGCGGACGGCGACAGCGAGGCCGAGTCGGACGGACCGGGCGGGTCGGATATCGACGACTCGAGCGCGGCGGACCCGACCGACGAATCGGACGATACCGAGGGAGAATCGGACGACGGCGAGGACGACCCGGACGCCGATGGTGACGGCGAGGACGCCAACGACGGCAGCGACGGCGACGGATCGGCCGACGACGACGACATGTTAGACGAGATGATGAGCCTGCTCGAGACCCACGACGACAAGTGGGAGGAATCGAACTCGGCTGACTTCCGGTACACCGTCGAACTCCCCGACGGCTCGAGCGAGCAGGTCCAGACGAAAGACGACGTGCGGGCGCTGCTGTTCAAGAACTATCGGTAACTCGAGGAGACGGTCGTTCGTTCGCCACTACCTGGGAAACTGGCTGCTATCGTGGCAGCAGGGGATCGCCACGCCCTCCCGGACAGCGTGCGCCATTGCTGCCGGATGACCAGTGCGGAGACGGAGCTATCTGACCGGTTCGAGCGAATGGCGACGTCGATGATGCACGGACGAACAACGTTAGAACTTTACTCGCGCTCGCGCTTTCACGCGGTATGAGCGAACGCGAGGTGCTCGAGTTGCTTCGTGAGAACGCGCGCTACTCCACGGCGGATATCGCGCGAATGACCGACCTCGAGGAAGACGAGGTCGAAGCGACCATCGAGGAGCTCGAGGCAGCGGGCGTCGTCCGGGGCTACCAGGCGGTCGTCGACTGGGACAAGCTCGAGGACGAGCGCGTCCGCGCCGAGGTCGAGTTGAACGTCACGCTCGACCGCGAGACGGGCTACGACGACATCGCGGAGCGCCTCGCACGGTTCCCGCAGGTCAAGGCCCTGCGACTGATCAGCGGCGACTACGACTTCGACATGGAGGTCGAGGGCGACTCCATCCGCGAGGTCTCGCAGTTCATCAGCGAGAAGGTCGCGCCCGTCCCCGAGATCACCCAGACGGTCACCCACTACGTGATGACCTCCTACAAGGAGAACGGGATCGAACTCGGCGACGGCGAGGGTGACGACCGCCTCTCGTTCTCCCCCTGACCATGACGTTCGAACTGTCAGACCGCGTGCAGACGGTGCCGCCCTCGGGGATTCGGCGCTTCTTCGAGATCGCCGAGGAACGCGACGAGGTCATCTCGCTGGGCGTCGGCGAACCCGACTTCGCGACGCCGTGGGCGGCCCGCGACGCCGCGATCACGTCCTTAGAGCAGGGGAAGACCTCCTACACGGCCAACCGCGGCAAGCGCGAGCTTCGGGAGGCGATCGCCGACTACGTCGCAGACCGGTTCGATCTGGGCTACGGCCCCGACGAGGAGATCATCGTCACGGCGGGCGCGAGCGAGGCGGTCGATCTGGCCTTCCGTGCGTTCGTCAATCCCGGCGATACGGTCGCGATCGCCCAGCCGGCCTACATCTCCTACGAACCCGGCGTCATCTTCGCCGGCGGGGAGGTCCTCCCCGTGCCGACGAAAGAGGAAGACGACTTCCGACTGACCGTCGAGGCCCTCGAGGCGGCCGGCGCGGCCGACGCGGACATGCTCGTCCTCTGTTATCCCAACAACCCGACGGGCGCGATCATGCCCGCCGAGGACCTCGAGCCGGTCGCGGAATTCGCCCGCGAGAACGACCTGACGGTCCTCTCCGACGAGATCTACGCCGAACTGACCTACGACGGCGAGCACACCTCGATCGCGAGCTTCGAGGGGATGCGTGAGCGGACCATCGTCTTCAACGGCTTCTCGAAGGCCCACGCGATGACCGGGCTTCGGCTGGGCTACGCTCTCGGCCCAGCGGACGCCATCGGCGCGATGAACAAGATCCACCAGTACACGATGCTCTCGGCCCCGACCACGGCCCAGTACGCCGCGATCGAGGCCTTGGACTCCTGTGCGAACGACGTGCAGGAAATGGTCGAGCAGTACGACCGCCGCCGGCAGTTCGTCCTCTCGCGGTTCCGCGAGATCGGGATGGACGTCTTCGAGGCCAAGGGCGCGTTCTACTGCTTCCCCGAGGTGCCCGAGGGCTTCACCGCCGAGGAGTTCGCCGAGTCGGTCCTGCGCGAACAGGGCGTCGCCGTCGTCCCCGGCGATATCTTCGGCGACGGGTTCGAGGATCACCTCCGGGTCTCCTACGCGACCGGACTCGAGGATCTCCGGCAGGCGCTCAACCGGATCGAAGCGTTCGTCGAAGAACACGCCTGAATCGCGCTACCGGACCGACGCCGGCCGACCACCTGCCGTCTCGCTATCGACACGCCGACGGGGGAGCGTCCGCCAGTCGCGTGGCGGTTTCGGACTCGGTTTCCGGTTCCGTACAGGCGAGGAGCGTGAACGAGAACGTCGATCCGACGTCGGGCTCCGAATCGACCCATATCTCTCCGTCGTGGCGCTCGACGATCCGTTTACACAGGGCCAGTCCGATTCCAGAGCCGGGCTGTTCGTCCGCCGAGTGACAGCGCTGAAAGATCTCGAAGATGCGATCGGCGTCGGCGGGATCGATCCCGTCGCCCTCGTCGCGGATCGAAACCGTCCAGGTCCCTCCCTCCCGGACCGCCGAGACGTGTATCCGCGGCGGCTCGTCGCCGCTGTACTCGATCGCATTGCTCACCAGGTTCTGAAACAGCTGCTGGAGCTGTCGGTCGTCTCCGTCGACGGTGGGGAGTGGCTCTCGCGTGATCTCGGTATCGGTCTCCTCGAGTTTGAACTGTAGATCAGTCAACACGTCGTCGAGAACGGCGTCCAGGTCGACCGCCTCGAGCGGATCGCCCTCCGTCTCGACCCGGGAGTACTCGAGTAGCCCGTCGATCATGTTCTGCATCCGCTCGGCACCGTCGACGGCGTAGTCGATGAACTCCTCGCCGTCCGCGTCGAGTTCGTCGCCGTACCGACTCTCGATGAGTTGCAGGTAGCTCGTGATCATCCGCAGGGGCTCCTGTAAGTCGTGGGAGGCGGCGTAGGCGAACTGTTCCAATCGCTCGTTGGACGCTTCCAACTCGGTGACCGCCTCCTCGAGGCGCGCCTCGGTTCGCTTCAGCGCGTCGTTCCGTTCCGCGAGCGTTCTGGCGTTGGTGAGCGCCTGCGCCTCGTGGACGCCGATCCCCAGCCCGGCGACGGAGCCGATCGACAACAGGACCGCCTGGGTCCCGAACGTGAACTGGACTCCCACACCGGGATGGACGATGCGGAGGCCGAGGACGATCCCCATCACGACGACGCCGCCGCCGACCCACAGCACGATGCGGCGATAAAACGACGGTTTGATCGATGATTTCGGCAACCAGCGCCCGACATACAACATCACGATTCCCGGGAAGCTGATCAGGAGCAGGTCGAGTACCGCTTCCAGAACCGCGCCGTTCCCGGTCAGGTCCGAGACCGATTTCCCGATCGCACTGATGAGAAGTACCCCGCCGAGGACGGGGATCACACGGTGCCAACGGCTCGTGTCGGTTCGGTCTGCACTAGGGGCCGTGTCGGACCCGATGGGATTCCCAACCACTAATCGAATAGGGACGGGCCGTCCGGTTCAACTTCGCTTTTTAGTATACAAGACGCTTAAGTACTCTATCGGGACGGCGCGTCGAGGTCGGAGAGCGCAGTCCCGAGGAGCTGATCGGTCCCGCGACGGAGTCGAGACGCGACCGCTTGCTGTGTGATCCCGAGTTCGTCGCCGAGTTCCGCCATCGTCACGTCCCGCGGACTGTTGAAGTAGCCCCGATCGTAGGCGAGGACTAGCGCCTCCCGCTGCGCATCGGTCAGCATCGTCTCGGCGTCGGTCTCGATCGGCGTGAGCGCGTGAAGTCTCGTCAGCGTGATCGGGATCCCCTGTTCTCGACAGCGCCGCTGAAAGGTCGCGATGTCGCTTCGGTCGTCCCCCCGAACGTCGAACGTCCACTGCTGGCTCGTGCCGACCGCTTTGACGAGCGGGATCTTCGTCTCCGTCAACGTGCTCAGGACGCCCTCGTAGTCCAGCGCCCACTCGACGCGAAGCAGGTACTCGTCCGCGACGGAATCGACGAGCTTGATATCCGTGACGCCCGGATGGTCGGCGAACGCGCTCTCGATGTCGTCGACCGTCGTCCCGCGAACCCAGAAGTACGGCACGACGACGTCTCGAGCGGGGATAATCCGCTCGAGTTCGACCGTCACGTCCGGCACTCGTTCGAAGATACTCCCCAGAGGGAACTCGTCGGACGGGATCGTAAACGTCGCCTCGGTAGCCATTGTCCGGAACACGACGCACCGGCAGTAAAGTGCTCTCCTAATCGGCGTCCCGGGGTCGCGTTCCGACGGCCCGTCGCCGCGTTTCCGCGAATCGACCGTCGGAGTACCCCGTCACTTTCGCCAACAGTTTTCTCGCTCGCCCGCGCTCTCCGTAGTATGGTCGACTATCGTCCCATTCCGGACGAACGGGACGTGTTCCACGAGTATCGCAGCTATGCGTTCCGGCCCGAGGAGGGGGTTCCGGCGTACGATCCCGAGGACCACGAAACCCCGCGGGACGCCCTCGGCTCTCGGCGCGGAGTGTACGAGGAGGGGGCGGCTGACGACGCGGAGCCACGCAGCGTCTGCCGGCACTACTGGCTCGAGTCCCGCGTGCGCGACGACGTCCATCGAACCGTCGGGCTGGCGTCCGTTGCGACCCCACCCGAGTACCGTCGTCGCGGCTACGTCCGGCAGTTGCTCGCCCGATCGCTCGCCGAATATCGCGATCGCGACGTGCGGTTCTCGGTCCTGTGGCCGTTCCGGTATCGGTTCTACGGGCAGTACGGCTGGGACACCTGCACCCGGATCGTCACTCACGAGTGCGAACCGGGCGTGCTCTCCGTCGCGGCCGACGCCGTCGACCGAGACGCGGGTTCGTTCCGCCGACTCGAGGCCGACGAGTACGAGGCGCTCGAACCGGCCTACGAGACGTACGCTGAGCGGTACTCGCTCGCCCTCGAGCGCGACGAAGAGTGGTGGCGCTACCGCGTCTTCGCCGGCCACGAGCAGAATCCCTTCATCTACGCGTACGAGCGCGACGGGCGGGTGCGGGGATATCTCGTCTACACGATGAACGGGATCGACGGCGACCGGACGATGGTCGTCTCCGAACTCGTCGCCGCCGATCACGACGCCGTGTTGGCGCTGCTGTCGTTCTGTTACGACCACGAGTCACAAGTTCAGCGCGTTCGCCTCCGCGTGTCCGACGACGTGCCGATTCGCGCGCTCGCTCGAGAGCCGGACGAGATCGAGACGACCGTCGAGGACGGGCCGATGGTCCGCGTCGTCGACGTCGCCGAGACGCTGTCCGCGCTCTCCTATCCGGACCGCGACGCGACCGTGACGATCGCCGTCGAGGACTCGCTCGCCGAGTGGAACGACGGCACGTTCCGACTCGCGGCCTCGGGCGGTCGCGCGGACTGTCGCCGACTGCGCGATCGCTCGGACACCCAGCCGGAGGTCGACATCCGCCTCGATATCGGCGCGCTCTCACAGCTCGTCGTCGGGTTCCAGTCCGCGGCCACTCTCGAGCGAACGGGGCGACTCGAGGCGACAGGCGCGTCGCTCGAGACGATTTCGACGCTCTTTCCCGAAACGACGGTCTTTCTCGGAGACCAGTTCTGAACGGCTCGGCGGCCCGTGGGGAGTCATTCGGTTCGGGATGGCGGACGGGAGCCGCGACCGGGCGGCGACGCATGCTACTGAGGGGCATGCCACCGCTCGGCCACGACACTGAAATAGCCCGTTCACTAACTATATCCTGATTGTCTGTCGATGATGACAACGGCCGTGAGAGGCGATTGCCTCGAGCACGAGGGGGGACCGAATCGGTCGGTGGAGGGGGGGAGAGAGTCGTGACGATGCGCTCCGTTCCGATCGTCGACCGGGTCACCGACGCCTTCTTCGCACTCGATACGGGCTTTCGGTTCACCTATCTCAACGAGCGGGCCGAGACGTTACTCGAGCGCTCCCGCGAGGAACTGATCGGGCGGGTCATGTGGGACGAGTTCCCTCAGACCGTCGAGACGCAGTTCCCCGACGGGTTCCATCGCGCGATGGACGAGCAGGTGCCGGTCTCCTTCGAGATCTATCACATGCCACTCGAGACCTGGTTCGAAGCGCGGGCGTACCCGTCCGAAACCGGGCTCTCGGTGTACATGCGCGACGTTACCGAACGGAAAGCTCAGGAGACGACGCTGGCCCAACACGCCGCCGTCGTCGAGGCGGTCCACGACGCCGTCGTCACGCTCGATCGCGACCGCGAAATCGTCACGATCAACGGCGCGACCGAGTCGATGCTGGACGCGGACCGGTCGTCCCTCGTCGGCGAACACGTCGAGACGCTCACCGAACTGGCCGGGATCGACGACCACCACGCCGTCGATATCGGCCGAGCGATCACCGACATCGACGTCAGGAACGCCGACCGCCGCCAGCTCGAACTCCCCTACGTCGGTCCGAACGGCGACGACCGAATGGCCGAGTTCCGGTTCGTTCCGATCGAGGACGACACGGCGACCGTCGCCGCCGTCATCCGAGACGTTACCGATCGACACGAGTACGACCGCGTCGTCACGTCGCTCCACGAGGTCACGCGCTGGCTCCTCGAGTCCGACGATCCCGAGGAGATCTGTGCGATCGCCGTCCACGCCGGCGGCGACCTGCTCGATCTCCCGATCAGCGGCGTCTGGCTCCTCGAGGAGGAACAGGGCTACCTCGACCCCGTCGCCGGCACCGCCGGGGCCCACGACGAGTTCGGCGGCCTCCCGCGGTTCAACCCCGGCGAAGGCCTCGTCTGGGACGTCTTCGAGGGCGGCGAGGTCGAACTGTTCGATGACCTCGGGACCGTCGACGACCTCTACAACCCGGACACGCCGCTCCGATCGGAGATCATCGCACCGATCGGCACCCATGGCGTCCTCATGACCGGCTCGCTCGATCCCCACCGGTTCGACGAGACCGACGTCGATCTCATCTCGACGCTCGTCGAGAACACGCGCGCCGCCCTCGATCGCGCCGACCGAGAGCGCGTCCTGCGGGATCGGACGGCCGAACTCGAGCGCCAGACCGAGCGCCTCGAGGCCGTCGCCGACGTCCTCTCGAGCGACCTGCAACGCCAGCTCGAGGCCGTCGCCGACGCGCTCGAAGAGGAGCGGGCCGGCGAGTGGGAGTTCCCGCTCGCCGGCGACACGGTCGAAACGACGCTCGAGCGCGCCGAAGGGCTCGTCGACGACGTCCGAGAGTTCGCTCGCAACGCCTCGCGGGTCGGGACCCGCAGCCGGCTCCGCCTCGAGTCGGCGGTCGCGGACGCCGTCGACGGGTCGCGACTCGACGCGGACGCCGTCATCGTCGACGGCTCGGCCGCGCTCCGAGCCGACCCCGACCGGTTCGTCCACCTCCTCGAGACGGCCTTCGACGGTGCCGTCGCGCGGGCCGACGGCGACGTGACGGTCCGGGTCGGTCTAGTCGGGTTCGACGACGGAGGTAGTCGCGGCTTTTTCATCCTCGACGACGCCGCGGAAATCCCACCGGACGCACGCGACCGCGTGCTCGACCCGACCGCCGACGACGAGACCGCGATCGACGGGATCGGCCTCGCGCTCGTTCGGGCCATCGCCGACGCTCACGATTGGGAGTGCACTGTCACCGACGGGAACAACGGCGGCACGCGGATCGAAATCCGGGACGTAACGACCCTCGAGCGCCGCCTCGAGTGAGCGCTCACTCCTGAATAACAGACTCGTTCGCGATATCGCGACAGAGCTGGCGGTAGCCGTCCTCTTCGAGGAGTTCCTGCATCGTGTCGTTGACCTCGACGCGGAGGACCGCCAGCCGATCCCTGAGCTCGGCGTACTCCTGGCTCGACTTCCGTTGGGCGTCGGTTTTCTGGTCGTCTAACAGCGCCTTCTTCGAGGCGAGCGCGAAGAACTCCTGGAGCTGCTCGTCGTAGGTCGCCCGGAGCAGCAGTTGCTCGATGATATCGATCAGTTCGTCCTTCGAGACGGGTTTGACGAGGTAGTCGTCGAACCCCATTCCGATGATATCGAAGTCGGGTTCGACCGCCGTCACCATCGCAACGCGGCAGTCGAGGTCCCGCTCTCGGATCGTATCGAGGACGGTGTCACCGGAGAGACCCGGCATCCGCCGATCGAGGAGGACGACGTCAATCGCAGCGTCGATGGCGTCTAGCGCTTCGTTGCCGTCGTAGGCCGTCTCGACGTCGCAGTCGCCCTCGAGCCAGGCGGCGTAGAGATCCGCGAGGTCGGGTTCGTCTTCGACGATCAGGACGGACGGGGTGTCAGTTGTCATCGGCGTTTCTCCGGAAGTATCGGTTCGTTGGATGAATCGTCCCGGCAGCATATCAATATACCGGACAATCGCTCGAGAAAACTCCGAGCGGGAGGACGGTATCGCCGTCCCGCGGGAGGATATGAGCCCCGTGTTCGACTGATTCACCGACCGCCGCCGAACGAGCCGTTACTCGAGTTCGCGGTCGATCGTCGCGCGTCGCTCGCCGATCGCGGCCGCGTCGGTCTCGATCGTCTCGTCGCCCACGTGGACCGTGAGCGTCCCGTCGTCGGTCGCCGTTCCGAGTTCGACGACCGGCGCGACGCCGTCGAAGGCCTCGCGGACCGCCTCGGGCGAGTCGGTCTGGATCAGCGCGCGACCCGGCTGTTCGTGGAACAGTGCGCCCGCGGCATCGTCGCTCGGAATCGACACCTCGAGGCCGGCGTCCTCGGTGACCATTTCGGCGAGCGCGACGGCCAGGCCGCCGTGGCTGACGTCGTGGACGGCCAGCGTCGCGTCGTCGTCCGCGACCGAGGCAAGCGTCTCGATCAGGCTCGCGGGGTCGTCGGGGAGGGCGGGGAATCGGTCGTTGCCGTCGAACTGAGCGAGGTACTCCGAACCGCCGAGTCGGGCGTCGTCGGCTGCGAGCCCGAGGTCGCCGACGAGAAGCAGGTCGCCGTCGGACCCGACCGACAGCGGCGGTGCGTCGTAGCTGTCCTTGGAGCCGACCATCGCCAGCGTCGGCGTCGGTGGGATCGGCCCCGCGACGGAGTCGTTGTACAGCGAGACGTTCCCGCCGACGACCGGCGTCGACAGCGTCTCGCACATCTCGGCGAGCCCGTCGACGATCCCCTCGAAGCCGCCGTAGACGTCAGGCTTTTCGGGATTACCGCCGTTGAGACAGTCGACCGCGGCCAGCGGCGTCGCGCCCTTGGCCGCGATGTTCGTCGCGTTCTCGAGGGCGACCGCGCGGGCCCCCTCGCGTGGTGCGGTGGCAGTCCAGTTCGGCGCGGCACCGGAGGAAATTGCGAGCCCCTGTTCGGCCTCTCGGACCGCGATAATCGCGGCGTCGTCGCCCGGCCCGACGCTCGTCCGTACGCCGACCTCGTGGTCGTACTGGCGGTAGACCCACCGCTTCGAGGCGGTGTTCGGACTCGAGACGACGGCATTGAAGGCATCTTCAAGGGTCGCATCGGGCAGATCCGTCTCGGGGACCGCCGGCTCCTCGCTCTCGAGGTCGTTCATCGGTGCGCCCTCGCCGAGGAAGTAGGCGTCGACGTCGACGACCGTCTCGCCCTCGAAGGTACACGTGTAGTTGCCGTCGGTCACCTCGCCGATGACCGAACAGCCCAGCTCGAACCGCTCGACGATCTCGCGCACGCGGTCGACGTTGTCCGGTTCGACCTCGTAACACATCCGCTCCTGGGACTCGGCGAGCAGGATCTCCAGTGCGTTCATGTTCGGCTCGCGCTGGTGGACTCGCTCGAGTTCGATGTGTGCGCCGAGATCGGCTTTGGCGACCATCTCGCTCGAGGCACCGCCGAGGCCGGCGGCACCGAGGTCGCGGGCGGACTCGATCAGGTTCTCGTCGACGAGCGCTTCGTTGGCCTCGATGAGCAGTTTCTCCGCGTAGGGGTCGCCGACCTGAACCGCGGGCCGGTCTTCGGTTTCGGCGTCCTCCGCTAAGTCCTCGCTGGCGAAACTCGCGCCGCCGAGCCCGTCGCGACCCGTTCCGTTCCCGACGAGGACGAGCTTGTTACCGGGCTCTTGGGCCTCGGCGGTGACGAGTCGGTCCTCGTTCGTCAGCCCGACGCAGGCGACGTTGACCAGCGGATTCCCCTCGTAATCGGGGTGGAAGTCGACGCTGCCGGCGACCGTCGGAACACCGATACAGTTCCCGTAGTGACTGATTCCCTCGACGACGCCCTCGAAGAGGTACTGCGAGTGGTCGTCGTCGAACTCGCCGAAGTACAGCGAGTCCGCGAGTGCGATGGGGTAGGCACCCATCGAGAGCGTGTCTCGGACGATGCCGCCGACGCCCGTCGCCGCGCCGTCGACCGGGTCCACGTAGGAGGGATGGTTGTGGCTCTCGATCCCCATCGTGATGTATGTGCTGTCGCCGTCTCCCTCCTCGCTCCCGGGAAGCGCGACAACCGCCGCGTCGTCGCCCGGCCCGACGACGACCTGCTGGCCCTCGCTGTCGAACGCCGACAGCAGCGGTCGCGAGGAGCGGTACGCGCAGTGCTCGCTCCAGAGGTTCTCGAACAGCGCCGCCTCCGCTCGAGTCGGCTCTCGATCTAACTCGGAGACGACGAGTTCGCGGTCCGAATCGGCAAGACTCATTCACCTAGGTGGTGAAAGTCGGCCGGTAAATGGGTTTCTATATGCACGTTCGTGTATTAGTCCGCCGGCATCGTGCGGACGCCGGGACCGCACCCCGCTCGGCGCTCGCGTCACCGCACCGCCGGCCATGGGCTCGAGCGGATCTCGCTATTGCACAGACCCCGCGGCCGGGCGACCCCAGTCGATTACCGGCGCATCGATCGATTCCGTCTGACACGTGAGATCCGTTCTCGACGCCGCGAGCGCGACGCTCGCGATCGGGATCGGACCGAGTCGTTTTTCATCAGGCCGCCTAAACGTGCGTTCGTGCTGTCGGTCGAACTTCACACGCACTCGTCGCTGTCCTACGACGGCCGCGACCCGGTCGAGCTCATCTTAGAGCAGGCCGAGGCCGTCGGTCTCGACGCGATCGCGGTGACGGACCACGACGAGATCGACGCGAGCCTCGAGGCCGCCGAGCGCGCCCCCGACTACGGACTGGTCGGCATTCCGGGGATGGAGATCTCGAGCAAGGCGGGCCACGTACTCGGCCTGGGGCTCGAGGAGGCCGTTCCGCCGGGCCTCTCCTTCGAGTCGACGCTCGAGGCGATCCACGAGCAGGGCGGCCTGGCCGTGATCCCCCATCCGTTTCAGGAGTCCCGCCACGGCGTGATGGCCCGGATCTCCCGCGAGCAACTCGCCTTCGGCGACGCGATCGAGGTCTACAACTCCCGGCTGTTCACCGGGCGCGCCAACCGACAGGCCGAACGCTACGCCCGATCGCGGAACCTGCCGATGACTGCCGGGAGCGACGCACACATCAGTGAGATGGTCGGACAAGCGGTCACCCGCGTCGACGCCGACGAACGCTCCGTCGACGCGATTCTGGACGCGATCGCGGCGGGACGGACGACCGTCGAGGGAAAGCGAACCCCCTGGCGGATCAGCGTCCAGCAGTTCGCCGGCGGCGTCACGCGACGAGTGAGCCGCGTTTTGAAACTCCTCCGATGACAGACCACTCACTTCGCGGTACCGAGCCGTCGATCGTTCGCACCGCCCTCGAGAACCGCGACCCGCTCCCGGGAACGACCGGCTTCGCGGGAGCGGTCGACGACCGACTCGTTCGCGACGTGCTCGGGCGGGTCCCCCTGTTCGTCGACGAGGCCCCGGACGTTGCGCCCGCAAACCGAGCGTGGGCGTTCGAGCCGACCGAACTCGAGGAGCCGACGCTCTTTCCGGCCGGCGCGGCCGCGGCCGTCGACGGCCCGCTCCCCGAGCCGGAATCTCAGTGGTCGCTGCCCGATCCCGAGCCCGCCGAGCCCGACGCCGCCCTCGAGGACCTCGAGCGCGCGATCGAGACGGCGACCGACGCGGTTCGACGGGACGACCGCGATATCGCCGTCGCCTTCTCCGGCGGCGTCGACTCGGCGCTGGTCGCCGAGTTGCTCGACGCGCCGCTGTACGTCGTCGGCTTTCCCGACAGCCACGACGTCGAGGCCGCGCGGACGGCCGCCGACGCGATGGGCCGCGAGCTGACGGTCGTCGATCTCGAGCCGGCCGACTTGGAGCGCGCCGTGCCCGAGGTGGCGCGAGCGACCGGTCGGACGAACGCGATGGACGTCCAGATCGCGCTGCCGCTGTATCTGGTCGGCGAGCGCGTCGCCGCCGACGGGTTCGACGCGCTCGCCGTCGGCCAGGGCGCCGACGAACTGTTCGGCGGCTACGAGAAAGTCGTCCGGCTCGACCACCGCGTCGAGGCCGAGACGGTTCGGGGCGCCGTCCGCGAACAGATACGGAGCCTGCCCGAGCAGCTCCCGCGGGACGTGCTGACGATCGAGGCGACGGGCCTCGAGCCGGTCGCACCCTTCCTCCACGACACCGTGGTCGAGGCCGCGCTCCGCCTCCCGGACGAACTACTGGCCGACGAGGACGAACGAAAGCGCGGCTTCCGTCGGGTCGCGGCCCAGTATCTCCCCGACGAAGTCGCGGGCCGAGACAAGAAAGCGGTCCAGTACGGCAGCCTCGTAGCCCGCGAACTCGATCGACTCGCTCGGCAGGCCGGCTACAAGCGCCGGATCGACGATCACGTCACCAAGTACGTCGCCGCGCTGCTCGGGGACGACGAGACCCGACGCGACTGAACTGCCCTGAGCGCTCTGCTCCGTCAGGACGGCAGCGGACAGAGGCTCGCCGTGAAGACGACCGTCTCGTCGGTCTCGTTTCTCGCGCCGTGGGTGACGCCGCGCTCGTGGTGGACCACTCCGGGCGCGTCGATCCGCTCGCTCTCCTCCCCCTGAATCACGGTCACCGTCCCCTCGAGCACGTGAAAGACGTTCGTGCTGTCGGCGTGCTCGTGGGCCTCGAGTTCCGCGTTCGGTCCGAGTGCGAACGCCTTCACGAGCACGTCATCAGTGACGACCAGTTCCGCGGTCTCGACCTCACCGTCGGCCGGCTCGAGGTCGGCGATCGAATCGGCGTACGTATCGAGCATGGTCGGTCGGTTCGACGGGACGCGGTATAACGGCGGGGGAAACGGAGACCGAAACCGGCTGTTGAGCGGATGCACCGCTTCGGTTCCGTGATCGGCGCGAAAAATTCGATCTGCGGTCCAAACGACTCGGTCTCGAGGCGAGGAGGAGTTAGTCTTCGGTTTCGGTCGGCAGCTTGTTCGCGGGTTCCTGCGTGATGTTTTCCGAGACCGTCCGGCGGTTGGCCTCGCCGATCCGGTCTGCGACCTCGCCGACGACATCCTCGAGGTGACTCTGGACCTCGCTGTCGTCGTCCTTGACGAGCGCGCCCTCGCTGCCGTCGGCCCCGAAGTCCGGGTGGATCGGGATCCGGCCCAGCAGCGGGACGTCGTACTTGTCGACGATGGTGTCCGCACCGCCGGTCCCAAACAGGCCGTGTTGGTCGCCACAGGACGGACAGATGAACGAACTCATATTCTCGACGACGCCCAGAACCGGCGTGTCGTGTTTGTTGAACATCTGGATCCCCTTTCGAGTGTCGTCTAACGCCATCTCCTGGGGCGTCGTGACGACGACCGAGCCCGTCACGGGCATCGACTGGAGCAGGTTCAGCGTCGCGTCGCCGGTCCCCGGCGGCAGGTCGACGATGAGATAGTCGAGTCGGCCCCACTCGACGCCCTCGAGGAACTTCATCATGAACTTGTTGACCATCGGGCCGCGGAGGATCGCGGGGTCGTCCTCGTCTTCCATCATCATCCCCATGCTGATGATACGGACGCCGTCCGAACGGGGCGGAACGATCTCCTCGTTGGGCGTGACGCCGGGATCGCTCTCCGGCGGGAGGATCTGCGGGACGTTCGGCCCGTGAATGTCGGCGTCGAGCAGCCCGACCATCGCACCGCGTTTGTCGAGTCCGGCGGCGAGGTTGGCCGCGACCGTCGTCTTCCCGACGCCGCCCTTCCCGGAGGAGACGGCGATGACGTTGCGTACTCGCGGGAGGACCTCGTCGTCGAAGCCGTGGTCCTCGCCGACGTGGGCGCGCAGATCGGCCTCGAGGCCGGCGTCCTGGATGATCTCGCGGACCTGATTGCCGATCTCCATCTCGGAGGGCGCGTAGGGCGCGTTGAACGCCAGCGAGATGCGGGCGGTCTCGTCGTCGATGGTGACGTCGTTGACCAGACCCAGCGAGACGATATCCTCGCCGATGTCCGGATCCTCGACCCCCTCGAGTTTGATTTCGAGTTCGTGTTCTGTGATGCTCATAGTGACTGTGTGCTGCGAATAGAGGGCGTGCAACGGGATACGTGTGATGGTTCGATACTCGAGAGGTGGGGCTCACGGGTGACGGAGTGGGCCCTGCGGGAGCGAGGTGCGAAAAATGAAACGCGGTGTTCGGATGCGATTCGAGGAGCGGTTACGGCGGGCCGACGCTGCTGATCGGCTCCGGCGGGCCGCCGTAGAAGACGACGCCGATCAGCACGGTCAGGACGAACATCCCGACCCACATCGACGTCGTCAGGCCGACGAGGTAGCTCACGCCGGTCAGTCCGGCCTTCGTGTCGCGGGGTTCACCGAGGAACCAGGCCGCGAGCATGATGTAGACCGGGACCAGGATGACGGCGAAGATGATGTAGGTCCCCTCGTTGGCGAAACCGGTGAAGCCGGCCGTGCCGTCGTATCCGTGATACAGGAGTTCCGACGGGATCGTTGTCAGTGCTGAACTCATGCTTCCACCTCCGGTTCGGTCGCTTCCTCACTGTGCTCGTGGTCGCCGCGCATGTGTTCGATCGCGTGGAGTTCGACCACCGGGACGAGCTTCGAGAGGTTAAGGAATAAAAGTACAACCAGCCCGGTCGTCCCGACGAGCGAGAGCCACTCGATCGCGCTCGGGAAGTAGGTCCCGGGCGTGTTGGCGTAGATGTCGAACGTCGGGTGCAGGAATCCTTCGACGACGAAGAGGATCTTCTCGGTCAGAGTCCCGGTAAGGATGATACCGCTGGCGATGAGCGCTCGCTTCTTGCTGAACAGGGCCGGACGGATTCCCTGCAGGAAGATGTACACGAGCGTGCCGAAAATCATCGTCATCGCAACCTGGTAGACCGGGTGGGCGATCTTCGCCTCGATCGCGACCGCATTGTTGGTCGGTCCGAGGAAGACGCCGTTGATGATCGTCTGGAGCTGGAACCACAGGAACAGCAGAGTGAAGAACCCGAGCCACAGGAGCAGCCCGCGGAAGATGTCGTCAGTGATGATGTGATCCCAGTCGTAGGCGCGGCGGAACGCATAGGAGATGATCATGATACCGCTGATCGCCGACATCAGCGCGATGCTCAGGAACATCGGCCCCTGAATCGCGCCGGTCCAGCCGGGCATCGCCGGCAGGAGCGCGAACAGCCACGGAATCACGCCGCCGTGGAGCAAGAGCGGGGCCATGATGATGACTGCGGCTGCGAGCCACCAGACCATCCGATCGATGACCTCGTCTTCTTTCTTCGTGTAACCGATCGTCATCACCTTGTAGATCGGCTCGAACATGTCCGGCAGATCGTCACGCAGCCGGTTGACGTCGTAGCGCAGCGTCAGGCCGAGATAGGTCGCCGACAGCACGAAGTAGGCCGTAATGACGGTCACGTCCCACACCAGCGGCGAGTTGTTGACCGTGATATGGTAGTGGCCGATGACGCTCGTGACCATCCGGTCCGGACGGCCCATGTGGACCAGAATGTAGAAGCCGGCGGCCGAGAGGCCACCGATCGTGGTCATCTCCGCGAGCCGGGCGACCGGCATATACCGGTCCATTCCGAGGAGTCTGACGGCGGCCGAGAGGATGATGCCGCCGTGTGCGACACCGACCCACCAGATGAACGCGCCGATGTACAGTCCCCACGTCGAGCCGCCACCGCTCCCCCAGTCGCCGAGGCCAGTAACGATCAGCCCTTGCTGAAGCTGGTAGGCCCAGGCGATGAGGAACGCGACGAGTCCCAGTGCTGCGATCCCGTAGACGATAAAGTACTTTTTCGTGAGCGTGTTGATCGGACGGAGGATGTCCGCTTCGGTTGGCTCCTTCGTGCTCATAGCGACACCCCGTCGATGCCGCCGACAGTCTCGTTATCGAGAGCCTCCTGCCGCTTGTCGAGCAGGTCGACGTCCTCGTACTTGGTCGGCCCCTCGACCTGGTGGGCCTCCGGTCCAGGCTCCTGCCCGAGGTAGGTGACGTTCGGGTTCGTCCCGACGTCCTCGAGTAGCTGGAACGAACTCGGATTACCCGTGTACTGTTCGAGGCGGAACTGTGCGTCCCGCTCGCTACCCTCGCCGAGTTGCAGGTCGTCGCGCGCCTCCTCGCTCTCGAGATCGACGTACTGCTCGAAGGCCTCGACGGCGGCGATGATATTCTGTTCGTTCTCCAGGATGGTGTTGTTCTCTTCGTCGCCGGGCTCGGTCCCCTCGCTGACGATTTCGATCGCCTTCATGATCGCGAGGATGTCCTCGGTGAGACCGTCGATATTCTCGATCGCGGTCTCGAGGTCGTCGCCGTCGCTGAGGGCGCTATCGATCTGGTCCGCCGACGGAGCGGTTTTGGTGCTGTCAACACTGTTTGTTAGATGAATGATCGCTCGGCTCTTGACCGGGTGCTCGCGGTGCTGAGACGGGTCACTCTTCTCGTCTTCGACGTTCCCGAACTGGATCGCGCCCGGCGGACAGGCCGTTTCGCAGGCGCTCGTCCCGACCTTGTCTTCGCCCTGTTTGCCGTCCTGCATGGACGGACACATCGTACACTTGCTCATCGTCCCTCGAGGTGCGCGGCTGTCGACCCACCGTTCGCCGTGTTCGTACTTCGCGTGAGTGATCTGGTCAGGATTCTCCGGATTCTCGTTCCCGTCGATGTCCTCGTAGGCCACGCTGGGCTCGTCCCACTGGAAGTAGTTGACGCCGTAGGGACAGGCGACCTGACAGTACCGGCAGCCGATACAAACGTCGTAGTCGGTCAGGACGAGACCGTCCTTGTCGCGAGTGTGACGGGCCGTCGTCGGACAGACCTTCTCACAGGGAGCGTCCGTGCAGTGCTGGCACGGCCGCACGAGCATGTTGAACTCGCTCCCCATGTTGAAGTCGGAGTAGACGTCGGTGTTGTCGTCTTCTCCTGGCCCACCGTGAAGCTCGTCCTCCCAGGCCATGACGTACATCCAGTTGACGCCCTGATCGAGGTCGTTCTCCTGCGTACAGGCCGTCATGCATGTGAGACAACCGTCACAGCGCTCGAGGTCGATCGTCATCCCCCACTGGGTGTCTCGCTCTTCGGTGGTCTCCTGACGGGGTTCACTGTGTCCGCCTTCTTCAGCAGCGAGGTTCTCTTCCGGACCGTCGTCGACGGTCCCCCAGGCACCGAGCCCGACGGCCGCCGCGCCGACCCCCATCTTCTTCATCGTCTCGCGACGGGTCTCGTCGCCGTCGCCGTCGAAAGCGTCGAGCATCTTGGAGGCGGTTCCCTTCGCCTCCTCCTGTGCCGCCTCGTAGGCCGCTTTGGTCGGACGCTCGTCCTCGCCGAACTCCTCCATCACGTCCTCGTGATGTTTCTCGTGGAATTCGGCTTCGGAGAGCTCGCCCTTGGTGACCCGCATCGCGTCCTGGGCCATTTCCATACCGAGGTCGCTGTCGTACTCGGTATCGTCGAGCATCGTCTCGAGTTCGTCCTCCCACTCTTCGCCGAGCGGGTGGAATGATTCATCGTCCGTGCTCATTAGATCAGAACACCTCTGAATATGACACTGGTGTCATGCCGGAGGTACTCGACGGCATACACTTGAAATCGTTCATTTATCTATCCTCATTCCCCCTCTCACAACCGTACTCGGATGAACTACCGACCCGATTTCCAGCGCGTGAGAATCGACGCGAACATATTCGCAAGTATAAGTAGGACGGGTCGGAGCACGGCCGGCGATCGATCGGATAGCGTCTCGCGTCGAACGATCCCGTTTAGGTGCTCGCGAGTTCCTCTTCGAGCGGTTCGTTGCTGTCGACGCCCGGGAGGTCCTCGACGAATCGTTTGATTACCGCCTCCTCGGCCCGATGGAGCGTCTCGCTGCAGGTCGACTTGGCGATGTCGAGGTGGTCGGCCAGTTCGGTCAGCGAGGACTGGCGCGGCGTGTCGTAGTATCCCTCGTCGACCGCCGCGACGATCACCTCGAGCTGGCGCTCCGAGAGCAGTTGGCTCTCGTGGAGCCGCTCGCGAACGTGATCGATCCGATACTGCAGGCCGAAGTGCTCGAGCTGTTCGGCGAGTTCGGCGAGGCGCTCGCGGGAGCCGGTGACCTCGATTTTCGCCTCGCCGTCCTGGATTTCGACCGGGAGCTCGATGGGCATTCCCGACTCTCGAGAGGAGAACAACAGGAGCGGTGCCGTCGTCTCGAAGTGGACCGTCGCCTCGTTGTCGCTCCACTGGGCGAGCGTGATTTCGGTGAGCTGTGGGTGATCGTTCATGGCCTCGATCACCTCGGGGACCGCCGGACCGGCGATCCGGACGAGGGCGAAGCCGGACTCGGACCCGGGGACGGCTGCGAGGACCCGGAAGGTCGACTCGGGATAGTCCGTCGATATCTGCTGGATCCAGACGTCCTCGGGCATCGTGAGAGTGAGGGTTGCTTGGGCCATACGAACGTGTTCCGCTCGAAACTATATACCGGTGGCTACGAATATGTTCGGCAAATTCCCGTCCGGCGGGAAGATCGGGAATCGCGAACACGTTCGGACGAACGACCAACCGATCCCGGATCGAACCCGAAACCGATGGCAACGAAATCCACCGACCGAACGCTCGACGTCAGAGAGATCGACGGCCCGCCGTTCGACGACATCGTGGCCGCCCTCGAGGACCTCGAGGCGGAGCACCGGCTGCGACTGATCGCTCCGTTCGAGCCGGAACCGCTCTATGAGGTGCTCGACGACCGCGGGTTCACTCACGAGAGCGAGGAACGCGAGGGCGGCGTCTGGCACGTCCTCATCGAACACGCGTAGCGACCCGGCCCGGAACCGATCATGTTCGCACGAAGGACGATGCGGGACTCGTTCCGAGTACGAAGTGCATGACACGACTCGACGTCAGGGACATTCCGCCGGTGAACCGCCATCCCACGATCCACGACGAGTTCGACGCCCTCGAGCCGGGCGAGTCGCTGACCATCGTCAACGATCACGAGCCGAAGCCGTTGTTCTACGAGTTCGAGGCCGAGGTCGACGAGTTCGATGCTGACGGCTACGAGGTCGAACAGGTCGCCCCTGACGAGTTCGTCGCCACCTTCCCGAAAGTAGAGACGTAATTCGGGCGGGATCGAACGCAGCGGACGATTGTCCGCTCGCTGGCTCCGCTCTGACCGAACACGTACGGGGCGAACGATAGCTCCCGCGGGACCGAACGAGCACGTATGTCGACACCCACCACCGTCGCCGACCGCACCGATGCGCCGAACGACCGCCCGCGAGAGACCCTCGACGTGCGGTCGCTCGGACCGCCGAACCCGCTCCAGCAGACCCTCGAGCGCCTCGTCGAACTGCCCGACGAGACGGTACTTGTCCAGCGCAACGACCGCGCTCCGCAGTTCCTCTACCCGAAACTCGAGGACCGAGGCTACCGCTACGAGACCACCGAACTCGAGGACGAGGTCGTGACAGTCATCTGGAACGACTGACGCCCGCCGGCTCGAGGTGCTCGCGCAGGATGTCCGTTACTCGCTCGGATTTTTCGTGGTGAACCCAGTGACTCGCGTCCGGCAGTAACTCGAGACGGCTCTCCGAGCAGAACCCCGCGCTGTCGACCGCGAGTTCGGACACCAGCGCTGCGTCCGCTTCGCCCCAGACGACGAGCGTCGGCACGTCGACCCGGTCAGTCGACGGACTCGGCGGGTATCGTGCGGTCGCTCGGTACCAGTTGAGCATGCCAGTGAGCGCACCGTCCCGGTCCCAGGCGCGACGGTAGCGGGCCAGGTCATCGTCGCTGAACGCCCCCGGCGCGGCGGTTTCGCGAAGGGCTCGCTCGAGCAAGCGATAGTCAGCGTATCGGCAGGCGAACTCGGGGAGCCACGGCAGTTGGAACGCCGCGGCGTACCAACTGCGGCGCAGTTGCTCGGGGTTCGAGACGAGTTGCCGCCGATAGGCGGTTGGGTGGGGGGCGTTGACGACGGCGAGTCGATCGACCGTCTCCGGGCGGTGGAGTCCGAGATCCCAGGCGACCATGCCGCCCCAGTCGTGGCCGACGACGCGTGCGGCGTCTCGGTCCTCCGTCGCGATCAGGTCGGCGACGTCTCGCGACGATTCGCGAATCCGGTACGGTCGCACGCCGGTCGGTTTCTCGCTCAGGTTGTATCCGCGCAGGTCGGGGGCCAGGACTCGGTATCCGGCCTCGACCAGCGGTGCGATCTGGGACCGCCAGCTGTACCAGAACTCGGGAAAGCCGTGGAGCAAGACGACCAGTGGATCCGTCTCGTCGCCGGCCGCGACGACGTGTAACTCGATCCCGTTGACCGTCCGATAGGTCGATTCCGCGTCGACCGTCGACGGGATGACGGACCCGATTTCCCCGCTCGTGACCATCGACCGCGAAGTTGCGCCCATCACGTCTCCGTGCATCGCCGCCCCTCATATCGATTGGGCAGGCACCGCCGCGAAATCCCGGGCCTCGAGCCGCCGATACACGGACGTCGAGCGGTCGGAAATCGCCCTGCAGACAGTCAGCGGCGAGGGGTACTTAACTGCCCACGATATCGGGGGTTCGGTCGACTCGATTACTATTCGTCGAGAACCGTCGTGATGGTTGATCATACGTCCACTCCTATCCCCGAGTGAGGACAATGACCCAATCCCAACTCAACCGGCGGCATGTACTGCAGGCGATCGGGGTGACCGGCGCGCTGGCGGTGGCCGGCTGTCTCGATAGCGACGCCCAGGGGAACAGCGCTGGAACCGACGAGCCGGCGGCCGAGGAGGGACTGCCGGCGGCGAAAACGGCCGACGTCGACCGGATCGCGCGGGATCCGACGGACATTCCCCCACCGGTCGACTGGGACGAGCCCCGTGAACACGACGTCACGATCCGGACCGAGCGGGTGACCGCCGAGATCGAGCCGGGGGTCACCTTCGACTACATGACCTTCGAAGGGCAGGTCCCCGGCCCGATGGTCCGAGTCCGGCGCGGCGACCGGGTGAACCTTACCTTCGACGTCCCGGAGGATCTGAACGTGGCCGCCCACAACATGGACTTCCACGCGGTCTACGGCCCCGGCGGCGGGGCCGACGCGACCACGATCGCGCCCGGCGACGACCCCACCCAGATCAGCTTCACCGCTGACTACGCGGGCGTGTTCATCTACCACTGTGCGATCCCGAACATGGATCAGCACATCAGCAGCGGCATGTTCGGTTCGATCCTCGTCGAGCCCGAGGACGGCCTCCCCGAGGTCGACACCGAGTACTACCTCGGCCAGCACGAGATCTACACCGACGGCGACGTCGGTGAGAAAGGCCACCACGGCTTCGACTTCGACGCCATGCTCGCCGAACAGCCGACCTACGTCGTGTTCAACGGCCAGGCCTACGGCTTCGCCCCCGACGGCGGCCAGCCGATGCAGGCCGAGACCGGCGAGACCGCACGGGTCTACTTCGCCAACGGCGGTCCGAACCTGCTGAGCTCGCTCCACCCGATCGGGAACGTCTGGAGCCGCTACTACCGCGATGGCGACCTCCTGACCGAACCCGAGCGCAATATCGAAACCGCACCCGTCGCGCCGGGGACGACGGCCGCCGCCGAGATGGAGTTCCCGGTGCCCGGGCCGGTCAAGATCGTCGACCACGCGCTGACCCGCGCGGCCCGCCGCGGCGCCCTCGGCGTCATCGACGTCAGCGGCGAGCCCACTCGAGACGTCTACGACGAAGACCCGTGAGCGGGACCGTCCCGCTCCCCCATCAGCTCTTTTCCGAACCTATCCGTTCCCCGTTCGACCTGCCTGCTCGACTCGACGCCGCTCGAGGCGATTCGGAGCCGCCGCTCGCGGACGATACCGGCTGCGGAGTCGTCTCGCCGTCGTGAACCGGCCGGTCCGCCCGAGACCCACGTCACGTCCAGACGCGGAGGCAGTCGGTCGAGCAGAAGTGGAGTTGGACGTGCTCCTGCCCCGCCGGTTCGACGTGGGTCGTTAACGTGTATGCAACCTCGTCGGCGTCACAGTTATCACAGTGCATACTATCAACACCGATGAAATAGTCCTTGAGTATACAGTTCTTAACCGATCGAACGCGAGCATTCGGCGCGGTAGTAACGAATTAAGATCCGGTAATTAGCTATTGAACGAACGACTCGAGGGGCGATTCCACCGGTAAATCAGACCGTCGCTCCGTCTTCGGCCTCGAGCAGCTCGTGGTAGCGGTTTCGGATAGTCACTTCGGAGATACTGGCGACCTCGCTGACGTCGTTCTGGGTGACCTGTTCGTTCGTCAGGAGCGCGGCCGCGTAGACCGCCGCGGCGGCGAGGCCGACCGGGGACTTACCGCTGTGAATTCCCTTCTCTTTCGCCGTCGCCAGCAGGTCGCGAGCGCGCAGTTCGGTCTCGTCGGAGAGGTCGAGGTCGCTGGCGAAGCGGGGAACGTAGCTCTCGGGATCGGCCGGCTGGACCTCCAGTCCGAGTTCCCGGACGACGTATCGATAGGTGCGGGCGACCTCGGGTTTCTCGACGCGGGAGACGGCCGAGATCTCGTCCAAGCTGCGCGGGGTGCCGGCCTGGCGAGCGGCGGCGTACAGCGACGCGGTCGCGACGCCTTCGATCGAGCGACCCGGCAGGAGGTCCTCCTCGAGGGCGCGCCGGTAGATGACGCTGGCGGTTTCTCGGACGTTCTCCGGGAGGCCGAGCGCGGAGGCCATCCGATCGATCTCGCCCAGCGCCTGCTTCAGGTTGCGTTCCCTGGAGTTGCGAGTCCGGAAGCGCTCGTTCCATGTGCGCAGGCGCTGCATCTTCTCGCGTTGGCGGGAGCTCAGGGACTTCCCGTAGGCGTCCTTGTTCTGCCAGCCGATGTTCGTCGAGAGCCCCTGATCGTGCATCATGTTGGTCGTCGGCGCACCGACGCGGGACTTCTCGTCTTTCTCGGCGGCGTCGAAGGCGCGCCACTCGGGGCCGCGGTCGATCTCGCCCTCGTCGACGACCAGTCCGCAGTCCTCGCAGACGGTCTCGGCGTGTTCGTCGTCGGCGACCAGTCGGCCGCCACACTCCGGACACTGCTCTCGCTCGCGGGCGGTTTCGGCCGACGCTTCGCTCTCGGTTTCGGGCTCGGTCTGCTCTCGCTCGTCAGTCCGCGTTCGAATGGGAGTATCGGTCATTGTCAGCGAATCGGGAACCAATCGCTGGAAAACGTTCTCTCGTCTATTTTAACGGATTCCTGTCACTTAAACGCTGGGGGTAACGAGGACGGGACGAAACCGAGACGGGCTCCGACACCCGACGCGCGGGAACGCGGCCTGCGGTCGCGCCGGCCGTATCGAAACCCTTACTCTCCGGAGGCCGGTGCGAACACGTATGAGCGACGACGCCGTCAGTCCCGAGGAGGTCCGCCACGTCGCGGATTTGGCTCGCGTCGACCTCGCAGACGACGAGGTCGACCGGTTCACCGGGCAGTTCGCGGACATCCTCGAGTACTTCGAGACGTTAGACGAGGTGCCGGAAGTCGATCGGGACGCCGACCTCGCGAACGTGATGCGACCGGACGAGGAACGCGCCTCGCTGGACAGCGAGGAAGCGCTCCGGAACGCGCCGGAAACCGAGGACGGCTACTTCAAGGGGCCGAACGTCTCATAACCATGTCGGAGAACATTTTCATCACCGAGGAGGGGATCGAGGGAGCCGAGGACGGCCCTCTCGCCGGCAAAACGGTCGCGGTCAAGGACAATATCTCGACCGAGGGCGTCCGGACGACCTGCGGCTCGCGGATGCTCGAGGACTACGTGCCGCCCTACGACGCGACAGTCGTCGAGCGCCTGAAAGACGCCGGTGCGACCATCGTCGGCAAGGCTAACATGGACGAGTTCGGGATGGGGACGACCACCGAGACCTCCTACTTCGGCGAGACGGACAACCCCGCCGCACCGGGCCACGTGCCCGGCGGCTCTTCGGGCGGCTCTGCGGCCGCCGTCGCCGCCGGCGAGGCCGACCTCGCGCTCGGTTCCGACACCGGCGGCTCGGTCCGCTGTCCGGCCGCCTTCTGTGGCGTCGTCGGCATCAAACCCACGTACGGGCTGGTCTCGCGGTACGGCCTCGTGGCCTACGGCAACAGTTTAGAACAGATCGGTCCCTTCGGCGAGACCGTCGAGGACGCCGCCGAACTGCTCGACGTGATCGCCGGGAGCGACGAACGCGACGCGACCACTCGCAGCGAGGGCGACGACTCGAACTACGCCGACGCCGCGACCGGCGACGTCGACGGGCTCCAGATCGGCGTTCCCACGGAGTTGCTCGAGGGGGCCGACGAGGGCGTCGTCGAGACGTTCTGGGAGGCCCTTGGCGAACTCGAGGACCGCGGTGCGGAGTATCACGAGGTCTCGCTGCCGTCGGTCGAGCACGCCGTCGAGGCCTACTACGTGATCGCGATGTCGGAAGCCTCTTCGAACCTCGCGCGGTTCGACGGCGTCCGCTACGGGCACTCGGGCGGCTACGACGGCAACTGGAACGAGACCTTCGCTCGGGCCCGCGAGGAGGGCTTCGGTGACGAGGTCAAGCGACGGATCCTGCTCGGTACCTACGCGCTCTCGGCAGGTTACCACGACAAGTACTACAAGAAGGCCCAAGACGCTCGCGCGTGGGTCAAGCAGGACTTCGACGAGGCGCTCTCGGAGGCCGACGTCCTCGCGAGCCCCACGATGCCGGTCCCGCCGTTCGAACTCGGCGAGAGCCTGGACGATCCGCTCCAGTTGTACCTCGCCGACGCGAACACGGTGCCGGTCAACCTCGCCGATCTGCCCGCTATCTCGGTTCCGGCGGGCGAAACCGACGGCCTCCCCGTCGGCCTCCAACTCGTCGGTCCCGCCTTCGGCGAGGAGCGGTTGATCCGCGCTGCGAGTGCGCTCGCCTAACCCGCTCGAGCGCCTGCAGACCGGGATCGACCCAATGACGGTGGTGACGGGGTGACTGACCGAGGCATAGATTTTTATACTGGTTTTCCTAACAGCCATCTAACCGAAAGAATCGCTCGGTTAGACCGTTATGAAGATCGCACAGGATCAGGAAGTCGAGTTCGACGAGTTCTCGCGGGCGTGTGACCTCGTCGAGGCGTATTTCGGCGAAACCATCGACGACGTCGCGCTCCATGCACCGATCTCACGTCGGCAGCTCATCGCCGTCCTCGCTCGCGCACAGCTCTCCGGCCGCCAGTTCGCGATCGACGGCCTGACCGATCAGGGGGAGGTCGTCTACCAGTCCACCGACGAGACCCTACTGTGGCTCGACGGCGGGTTCTGGACCGACATGCGCGGGAAACACCACCTGGATCCCGACGAGGGCCGGGCCGCACGCGAGGTCCACCGGCGGGTCATCGAGGCCGTCGACGGCGACGTCTCCTACTACAATCGCGAACGAGACCCGTTCGTCCTCATCGAGCGATTCGATCTCTACGAGTAGCGGTCGCGAATTCGGGCCCGACCGGACTCCGTCGTGGAACCCGATATCTGTCGCCTGCTCGAACGTGTACCTATCAGATTATACGAATATATCGTTCGCGTGAGAGAATCGCTCGGTGACGCTTTGCGTGCCTCCACCGTCGCTCATCGCTACGGTGTATTCATGTCACGCGCTTATTTGTCAGCGAACCGTACGTACCGTGTGCCGATCGCACCGGATCCCGCGGAAGTATTCGACCGGGCGGTCACGGAAGGGCAATGACAACTCGATCAGTCGCTGCTCGAGTTCGCGTCGACGAGTTTCATCGTGGGATTCACATCGTCTTCGGCATCGCCGCGCTGGGCGTCGTCGACGGGCTGGTCGAACCCCAGTTCGGGTACGTCGTCGGATTCCTGTTGGCCCTCGGCCCCTTCGACCACGTCGTCGTCACTGCGATCCACGTCTTTTTCGGGATCTGCTTCGGTGCCGCGGTCGGCTACGGTGCGCTGGTCGAGACGGTCGTCGTCGCGACCGCGAGGAACCTCGTCGGCGGAATCGGGCTGGTCACGTTCACGCACGTCGCTCAGGTGCGGGGCGCAGAGGAATCGAGCGTAAATTCGCGAGCATGCCGAACCAGGCCGAGACGCCGAAACGCGGACGACTCGACACCGAGCGCTCGAGGCGCTTCCGGGCGACAAATCCGCAAAATCCGTTTTCGGCTCGTTCGGTCGGCCGGGGCGGCGATTATTCCTCGTACGCGAGGTTCATGATCCACTGCGAGAAGGCGTCGCTGTTGGGATCGACCTCTTCCTCGCCGATAAAGGGCGAGAGCATGTCGCCGGCCATCAAGAGGGTGAAATCGAGGTCTCGAGCGGTCGGCGAGATGTAGTAGGTGTTGTGACCGTCGTAGACCGTCTCCTCTCGGTCGACGAGTTCCTTCTCGACGAGGGACTCGACGATCCGGCTACCCTTCCGCGAGGAGACGTCCAATTCCTTCCAGAAGTCGCTCTGGTGGATGCCGCCGGACTCACGAACGAGTTCGAGACCGGCCCGCTCGTCGTCGGTGAGTTCGGCTTCGGCCGCGGAAACGCTCACGGTGACCACCTCACCGTGTGCGTCGCTACTGGCAGGAGTGCGTCCATATCCATACGAGATGGAGCGAGCCGCTTAAATGTGCCCTTCGCCGTCGACTGCCGGGTCGTCGCCCCGACGGTCGCTCGCGAGGTCGACGGCCGTGCCGGACCCCGCGGTGACGGTCACGCCCTCGTAGCTCGTCCGACAGGGCGGGCCGGGTGCGTAGGCGTATCGCGTCAGCTCCGGACCGAGCGCGATCAGCGACGACGACCGGGTCCCGAACCCGTCTCGATGGATACAGACGCCGTACTCGTGATCACCGAGGACGTCGCCCGCCCGCTCGAGCCACTCCGCGGCCGTCTCTCCCGGTTCGGCCGCGAGCGCCTCGCGCACCGCTCGAGCGTTCGCCGCTTGCTCACGTCCCGCTTCAGACCGAATCGACGGCACGTCGACGTCCTCGTCGACGGCGACGTTGACGACGATGTGAATCCCCGGCTCGAACTCGGTCAGGGAGAGCGCGCCGTCCCACTGGTAACAGAACGCGTCCGCTTCGTCCGCGACGACGAGGTAGAAGCCGCCGTACTCGTCGGCATCGGTCGCGTCCTCGACGATCGATTTCGCCGCCGCGGCGGACCGCGCCTCGAGCGCGTCGGCGACGAGCAACCCGCGCGACCGTTCGCCGGCGAGGTCAGTGTCGGTCCACTTGTTCGTCAGTCCCGCAAAGACGCCGTGTTCGTTGTAGCCGATCCACGTGCCGCCGGCCTCGGCGTCGCGCGGCGCGACGATCAGCGGCTCCTCGTCGTAGACGGCGGGCGGAGTCGACTCCCGGCCCAGCGCTTCGTCGCGGTTGGCGGCGACCGCGACCGGCGCGTCGTCGAAGACCTGCCAGGCGAGCGTGAGCGTACACACGACTCGGGGTAGGGACGCCAATGCCTTAACTTCCGTTCCAGCGGCAGTCTCACCGAGACGCGGATAACGAGCGACCGGCGGTCACACCGCGTCGGTGACGTCCGTCCCCGCCTCGAGCAGGCGCTCTCGAACCGCCTCGCGATCGACGGTTCCCGAGGCCGTCCGGGGGAGCGCGTCGGCGAAGCCGATCGTCTTCGGGCGCTTGAACCCGGCGAGGCGCTCGTCGCAGTGGGCGAGCAGCGACCGGGGCTCGAGGACCCGATCGGCGTCCGGTCCCGTCTCTGTCCTCGTCTCCGAATCGGGAACGACGAGCGCCGCGACCCGTTCGCCCCACTCCTCGTCGGCGAGCCCGACGACCGCGGCGTCCTCGACGCGGGAATGCGCACGGAGCGCGGCGACGACCTCGCCGGGATCGACGTTCTCACCGCCGGTGACGATGCGATCGCTGCGGCGGTTGAGGATCCACAGGCGGCCGTCGGCGTCGCGATAGCCGACGTCGCCGGTGTGGAAGCCGCGTTCGCCGAACACCGCCGCAGTCTGCTCGTCATCGAGATAGCCTGGCGTCACCGTTGGTCCCGAGACGACGAGTTCGCCTGGCTCGCCGGATTCGACCGGCGAACCCGTCCCGTCGACGACGGAGACGTCGGTGAAAAGCAGCGGCTGTCCCACGGTTCCCTCGTGTGTTCCGGTCTCGGCGGGCGTCGCCGTCGCGATCTGGGACGCCGTCTCGGTCATCCCGTACGTCGGATGGGCCGGAACGCCCGCCCTTCGGCAGCGCTCGAGCAACTCGTCGGACGCGGGCGCGCCGCCGAGCAGGACGAACCGCAGCGCGTCGGCCGGCTCCCAGCCGGCGTCGAGTAACCGCTTGCACATCGTCGGAACGAGCGAGACGCCGGTCACGTCGTAGTCGTCGAGCACACGAGCGGTCGATTCCGCGCCGAAGTCGCGCTGGATCACTACGGTCGTCCCGTACAACACTGACCGAATCACGGGAGCCAGTCCGCCCATGTGATACATCGGGAGACAGCACAGCCACCGATCGGCCGGATTCGCGCCCAGCCGGAACGCCGAAGCGGTCGCGCTCGCGACGAGGTTGCCGACCGTCAGCCGGACGGCCTTCGGCTCCCCGGACGTGCCGGACGTGAACATGATCAACTGGGTGTCGTCGCGCTCGAGCGGGACCGGCTCGACCGACCGGCTCTCGAGACCGGAATCCGTCACGTCGCTCGAATCGGACGGGACCAGTGACCCCGTTCGGTCCCTCCCCGGCTCGTCCACCGAGCGAACGTCAACTGCGGTGTCGGCAGCGATCTCGAGCGCGGCGGCTTCGGTCTCGCGCTCGCAGACGATCGCGGTGACGTCCGTCCGTTCGACCTTCGCCGCGAGTTCGCCGGTCGTCTCGCGGACGTTCAGCGGGACCACCGTCGCGCCGGTCCGCATCGCGGCGAAAAAGAGCGTCGCGAAGGCGGGACGGGTGTCCATGAGGAGGCCGATCCGCTCCCGATCGTCTCGCTCGGTACCGCTCCCCGCGAGGACGCGGTCCTCGAGACGCGACGCGACGCGGTCGACGCGGTTATCGAACTCGCGGAAACGCCACGCCGTCCCGGTCTCGATATCGATCAGCGCCGTCTGCTGTGGCGTCGCGGCGGCGCGATGGGCGACCAGATCGCGCGTCGGCCAGTCGACCGGCTCGCCGATCATCGATCGCCCCACACGTCCGAGACGCCGAGTCCCTTCGCCTGCGGGACGACGGCCGACCCTTTCTCGAGCAACACGGGATCGCGACCCAGATCGGTCGCGAGCAGTTCGCCGGTCGCGAGCCCGCAGGCCGGCACGTCCGGAATCGCCGCCGCGAGGTGGACCGCGCCCGTCCGAGCGACGACCCCGTCGATCGTCGTCGTCACCAGCGGCGTGACGTCGAGTTCAGTCAGCCAGGCCGCGACCTTACGGGCCACGTCGATCCCGCCCAGCGCCATGGGTTTCAGGACGACGACGTCCGCCGCGCCGGCGTCACAGATCGCGTCGACGCCGTGCTCGAGCAGCCCCTCGTCGAGCGCGATCGAGACACCGGTCTGCAGCTCGCGGAGGTCCGCGTGGCCCTCGAGCGCGCCCGCGGGCAGCGGTTGCTCGAGGATCGAAACGCCGAGGTCGCCGAAGGACTCGAGCGCCGACCGGGCCTCCTCGTAGGTCCAGGCCTCGTTGGCGTCGGCCCGCAGTTCGACGCCGTCGCCGACGGTCTCGCGAACGCGGCGGACGCGTTCGACGTCCTCCTCGACGCTCCGGAGGCCGACCTTCAGCTTACAGGAGCCGAAGCCGCGATCGACGGCGGCGCGGGCCTCCTCGGCGGTCTCGGTCGGCGATCCGTCACCGATCGTCGCGTTGACCGGCACGCGACCGACCATCGGCCCCTGTCCGAGGTAGCGGTACAGCGGCGTCGACTCGCGGGTCGCCTGCAGGTCCGCCAGCGCGAGCGCCAGTGCGTGTCGGGCCGCGACCTGCCGGTCGACCGCCTCGAGCGCCTCGCTCGGGCCGTTCGTTCGAATCGCGTCCCGTGCGCGCTCGAGGGCCGCCTCGCAGTCCTCGCGCGACTCCGTCCAGCCCGACAGCGGCGTCGCTTCGCCGTAGCCGACGGCCGGATCGTCGCCGGGGCCGTCCCCGCTCGCCGCGTCGTCGACCAACCGGACGAGAAAGCCGTCTCGGGAGTCGATCGCCCCGTCCGCCGTCTCGAGGGGCTCGGCCAGCTCCAGCGAGAACGAGCGGTACTCCAGGGAGAGATCGTCGTTCGGACTCATAGCGCAACCAGTCCTCCAGCGAAACAGATCGCGTATATCGCGAGCAGTTTGCCCGTCTGCTCGAGCGCCGGGTTGAGCGCCTCACCATCGGTTCGCGTACAGACCGTTCGGGCGACCATCGCGGCGTAGGGGAGCGTCACCAGCGGGAGCAACGCGCCGGGGCCGACGTCCGCGCGGAGCCAGAACCAGACGGGCACGACGTAGGCGAGCGCGAGCATGGCGACGTACTCGATACGGCTCCACCGGTAGCCGAGCCGGACCGCGAGGGTTCGCTTGCCGGTCTCGGCGTCGGTCTCCCGGTCGCGAACGTTGTTCACGATGATGATGGCCGTCGAGAGCCCGGCGACCGGCAGGCTCGCCGCGACGGCTTCGCGCGTGATCGTCCCCTCGGGGATCGTCGTCGCAAGCGGCTCCGCGAGGACGGCCGCGGCCTGGACGTAGTAGGTTCCCGTCACCGCAATGAGGCCGAAGAAGACGAACACGAAGAGATCGCCCAGCCCGTGATAGCCCAGCGGGTAGGGACCGCCGGTGTAGGCCCAGCCGCAGAAGACGCTCACGAGCCCCACGACGAGGATCGGAAGCCCCCCGACGTAGACGAGATAGGTACCGGTGAGGATCGCCAGCCCGAACGTCACGGCGGTCGCGAGCTTGACCTGTTCGGGGGAGATGAGCCCTGATTGGGTGACGCGGGTAAAGCCCTCGCGATCCTCGGTATCGGCACCCTTGACCGCGTCGTAATAGTCGTTCGCGAAGTTCGTCCCGACCTGAATCAGCGCCGCACCGACGAACGCTATCACCGCCGGCAGCGGCGCGAACACGCCCTCGTGGACCGCCAACCCCGTCCCCACGATGATCGGGGCCGCAGCCGCGGGCAAGGTCTGGGGGCGGGCCGCCATCAGCCACGCCTTCGTCCGTGAAATATCGACCTCGGCCGAACTCATTGTACGAGTGTCCCACTCGAGAGAGTGTCAACGTTGGCATTGCGAGTCGCCGCCCCGACCTACCCTCACGCCGCGGGGACCACCAGCTCGAGGGGTTCCATGTCGAAAAAAGCGGTCTCGTACCCCTGGTGGCGGGCCGCTTGCGGCGGCGATTCGATCTCGAGCATGACCGAATCGCCCGGTCGAACGTCCGCACCCGATCGTCCGTAGTGGAGGCCGACCTCGGCGTCGAGCGTCTGCGTCAGTTCGAGGTCCTCGACTGTCGAACCGTCCCGTCGGACGACAGCGCGCAGCGACGTGTTCACCAGCGGAACGCGGTTGTACGGCGTTCGCGGCGAGACGAGCAGGTATCGCCCTTCGCCGTCTGCCAACTGCGAGTCGGACTCGAGCAGCGTGACGACGAACGCCGCGTCGCCGCTGCTGGGAAGGTCGTCATCGGCGTTCGCGTCTGCCGCTGCGTTCGATTCGACCAGCCGCGTGCCGGGAACGTCGGCGGCCGGCGGTAGCGCGGAGTACGGGCGTTCGGCGTTGGAACTCCCGTCGCCGTGCGCCATCGGCTCGAGCGCCCCCCGTTCGCCCCAGCGCTCTCGCTCGAGCAGGTCGATCCCCTCGACGACCGCCTCGCGGAACGCCCGATCGTACGCGAACTCGAACGTAGCGGACCCGCCGTCGGTGAACCGGTCCGCGAGGGAGCCGGTCCGCCGCGTCGGCAGCGGCGGGAGGTCGACGCTGACGGTGTAGGTGTCGTCCGCCGGCAGCGTGAGGTTGTCGCCGAAGTGGAGACCCATCTCCTGGGAGAGCATGGGCCAGAGCTGTCGCGACGTGACCCGCTCTCCCCGCCGAGTAATCGTCACTCTCGGCTCGGCGTCGCCGGGGAGGACGACGCCGGTCTCCCGATCCCAGCAGACGAGCATGAGATGGACGCCGCGACCGGCCGTCGGTTCGACGCGGTGTCGGTCGGTCCCGGTGACGGTCCAGAACGGATGCGGATACGAGAGCATCGGCGCGAGCGCGTACTCGCCGGCAGTGACCGGCTCGAGGACCCGCATCGACTTCCGGTGGCCGGGGAGGTAGACCGCCTCGGGCGGGTCCTCTATTTGCGGGATCGGGGCGGTTCCCGAGACGTCTGGAGAGTCGGTCCCGTCCCCACCGTCATCGGCGCTGCCGTCGCTCTCGCCGGGCTCACTGCCCGGTGCCGCACAGCCCGCGACGGCCAGTGCCGCCGGGAGCGCGGTCGTCCGCCGGAGGATCGTTCGTCGGTTCATATCAGCTGTGGACTCGAGTAACGCTGCGACCGCTCGGTCACGTCAGTAGTGCCACGGGAAGTCGTCGAAGTCCGGCTCGCGACCTTCCACGAACGCGTCCCGCCCCTCCTTCGCCTCGTCGGTCATGTAGCCCAGCCGCGTCGCCTCGCCGGCGAAGACCTGCTGGCCGACCATCCCGTCGTCGGTCATGTTGAACGCGTACTTGAGCATCCGCATCGCCGTCGGGCTCTTGGAGTTAATGCGGTCGCCCCACTCGAGGGCGGTCTCCTCTAACTCCTCGTGGGGAACCGCTTCGTTGACCATCCCCATCTCCGCGGCCTCCTCGGCGTCGTAAGTCTTCCCGAGGAAGAAGACCTCGCGGGCCTTCTTCTGTCCGATCTGTTTGGCGAGGTAGGCCGAGCCGAAGCCGGCGTCGTAGCTCGCCACGTCCGGATCGGTCTGGAGAAACTTCGCGTGCTCCTCGCTCGCGAGCGTGAGATCGCAGACCACGTGCAGCGAGTGACCGCCGCCGACGGCCCAGCCCGGAACCACGGCGACGACCACCTTCGGAATGTGGCGGATCAGGCGCTGGACCTCGAGAATATGGAGTCGTCCCTGTTCCGATGCCCGTTCCTCGTCGCCCTCGTACTGATACCCGTCCTCGCCGCGAATCGTCTGGTCGCCGCCGGAACAGAACGCCCAGCCGCCGTCCTTCGAGGATGGCCCGTTTCCGGTCAGCAGAATACAGCCTACGTCGGTCTGGCGCTTGGCGTGGTCGAGCGCGTCGTACAGTTCATCGACCGTTCCGGGTCGGAAGGCGTTGCGGACGTCGGGCCGATCGAACGCGATCCGGACCGTCCCGGAGTCGACCGCTCGATGGTACGTGATGTCCTGAAACTCGTCGTTTAGCTCCGTGGGATCCCATTTCTCAGGATCAAAGAGTTCCGAAACCATTGGTTCGACGTTGGTGTGCCGGGCGTGAAATAGGTTCGCGTCCGCCGTCGCTTCGACCGTCCGGTGGCGACTCGTCGTCTCGTCGATTCGTTGCCGGTCGCTATTCGGGGTGCCCGGTTCGGACTGTCTCTCCGCTCGAGGCCCGTATTTGATATATCGCTATGTGATTTAAATGGCCGAAATCGACCGCTCTGGCCTCGTGACCGAACTCCCTCCGCTCGAGAAACGAGTCGCCGACGGCGACAGTCATTTCATTCGAGTGATTTTTCACCCAGCCATCCGACCGTCCACGAGATGGGGGAGACGTACTACGACGTCCTCGAGGTCGAGCCGGACGCGACCCGGGACGAAATCGAGTCGGCCTACCGCGACCGCGTCCTCGAGACGCATCCGGACCACTCCGACGACCCCGACGCGGCCGAGCGATTCCAGCGGGTGATGACCGCGAAATCGGTGCTCACGGACGAGACGGAGCGCGCGCGGTACGACCGACTCGGTCACGAGGCGTACGTCGGACCCGGCGACGGAGCGGCCGCCGACGACTCGAGCGCTGCGAGCGACGGGTCCGCGCAGTCGGCTGCAGGCTCGAGCCGGACGCACTCCCGGCAGACGTCGACCGGTAGCGAGACGGGAGCCACTGGGAAGACGACGACCGGCTCGGGGAGGGCGACCGGAACGGGAACGACCGAGTCCGACGCGGCCGGCGGACGGACGACCGCAAGCGGCCGACAGACGGGCGGGCAAACCGGGAACGGAGACACTGCTCAGACGGGGAACCACCACGCGCGCCAACGGTCCAAACGCCGCCGCCAGCGATCGAAACGGCGAGCGGCGAACGGCGATCCGTTCGGCGCGGACGAGTCCGGGAGTTCGAGGGCCGACACGGCCGCGTCGGGGGCTACGACTGAGACGGGGGACCCCGAAGAGGCCGGCTACTCCGTCCACGACTGGGACGACGAAGTCGACCTCGAGTGGGAGGGGCCGACGCTCGATCAGACCGCGGTGATATCGCTCGGGACCGTCGCCCTCCTGTATCCGCTCTTCGTCGCCGCGAGCCTGACGCCGCTGTTTTCGCTGCCGATCAACGCGGTCGTCGCCGCCTGTACGCTCGCGCTGATCGGCTACCTGCTGACGATGCCGCGGATCGCGGCCGTGACGTTCGGCGTCTGGAGCGTGCTCTTTCCGGTCGGAATCGCTCGGTTCGAGTCGGTCGAACTCCTCTCCCTGTTCGGCTTGCTGGCGCTCGCCTTCGCCTGGGTTCCGCTCGGCTACGCAGTTGCGCTCTGGTGGGTCTTGCGGCCCTAGAATCAGTCTCGCTCCGGCTCGGACCCTGCTCCGATCGCGTTCTGGACCCTCCTTTCGAGCGCGTCGCGCCGCCGGTGATTCGCATCCGAATCGAATTCGACGGCGAGCACCTGCGTTCCGGGTCGCTCGAGCGACCGTCGGTAGGCGTCCGCGAACGCCGCGGGCGCGACGCGCTCGAACTCGAGGCCGTGTGCGTCGGCGAGTTCCTCGAACTCAACGCCGTGGGGCGTCTTGAACTGGTCCGTGAAGGGCGGATCGAACTCTTCGATTGGGAGTTTGTGGAAGATACCGCCGCCGTCGTTGTCGAGGAGGACGATCGTAGCGGCGACGTCACACCGATCGACCGCGAGCAGACCGTTCGAATCGTGGTAGAACGCTAAATCGCCGGTCACCAGCACCAGCGGGTCGTCGGTCGCGCTGCCGGCCCCGAGTGCCGTGCTGGCGATCCCGTCGATCCCGCTCGCGCCGCGGTTCGCGAGCACCGTCAGGTCGGCGGCTCGCGGCCGGGCGAATCGGTCGGCGTCCCGGATCGGCATGCTGTTCGAGACGAACACCGTCGCCGGATCCGGCGCGTTCGACACCGCCGAGGCGAGGATCGCCCCCTCGAAGGGGTCGGACTCGAGCGCGTCCGCGGTCAGCGCCTCGTCGCGGATCGCCCAGTGGCGGCGTTCGGCCGCGTCGAACCGGGCGCGCCACGCGTCGTCGGTCCCGATCTCCTCGATCTCGCCGCCTGAAGCCGCGAGTGCCTCGAGCAGTCCGTCGACGACAGCCTCGGGCTCGGCCGCCAGCAGGTCCGTCGCGGTAAAGGTCGCCTCGCGCCACGAGCCCGCGGGATCGACGAGGAACTGTCGGGCGTTGGCGTCCCGCAGCCAGTGACGGAGCGGTTTCGACGTCGGAGAGTCGCCGATCCGGAGCACGACGTCCGGAGCCGGTAACTCGGCGATATACGCGTCGTAACCGCCGTAGATCGTCCGCGGTCCCCCGTTTCCGTCGTCGCGTTCGCTCTCCCCGCCGACGTGGGGGCCGAATCGCAGTCCAGAGAGCGGATCCGCGAGGAGCGGTGCACCGAGCCGGTCGGCAAGTTCGGTGACGGCCGCGGGCTCGAGCGCCGCGAGCGTCGCCGGATCGGCGGGACCCGCGACGAGCAGCGGCCGGTCGGCGGCCGCGAGCGCTCGCAGCAGCCGTCGGTGGTCGTCGTCGGCGAGCGTCCGCGTTCCACCGGTGGCGTCGACGAAGGGGCCGTCCCGCCCCCAGCCGGCCGTCGTCTCGGCGAACGAGTCGGGCACGTCGCCCGGCACCTCGATCGGCTCGAGGGGCTTGCGGAACGGACAGTTCAGGTGGACGGGACCCGGCGGGACGCCGGTCGTCTCCGAGAGCGCTCGAGCGGCGGTCGTCCGGAGACTCCGGACCTTCCGCTCGTCGGCTTCGGGTTCGGGGAGTTCGGTATACCACCGGACCGCGTCGCCGTAAAGTTTGACCTGATCGACGGTCTGGTTCGCGCCGCTGTCCCGGAGTTCGGGCGGCCGATCGGCCGTGAGGACGAGCAGCGGGACCCGCGCCTGATCGGCCTCCATCACGGCGGGATGAAAGTTCGCCGCGGCCGTCCCGGAGGTACAGACCAGCGCCGTCGGCTCGCCGGTCCGGCGGGCGCGTCCGAGCGCGAAGTAGGCCGCCGAGCGCTCGTCTAAGTGCGAGTAGACATCGATCTCGGGGTGCTCGGCGAACGCGACCGTCAGCGGCGTCGAGCGGCTTCCCGGGGCGATACAGACGGCCTCGAGGCCGCCGTTCGCGAGTTCGTCGGCGAGGACGCGACCCCACAGGGTCGCGCGGTTCGGTGCAGACATCGGTCAGGGACTACCGCAGTTCATCGAGGATCGGTCGGTACTTCAGCTGTACTTCGTCCCACTCGTCGTCCGGATCGCTGTCGGCGACGATGCCGTTCCCGGCGAAGAGCGTCACCGTTCCGTCGGCCGCGATGCCCGAGCGGATAGCGACCGCGAACTCGCCGTCGCCGTCGGCGTCGAACCAGCCCACCGGCGCGGCGTACCAGCCGCGCTCGAACGTCTCCGTGTCTCGGATCGTCTCCCACGCCGCGTCCGGCGGAACGCCGCCGACCGCGGGCGTCGGGTGCAACGCTTCGACGATCTCGAGGACGTGGCGATCGCCCGAGAGCGTCGCTTCGATCGGCGTCTGGAGGTGCTGAATCGTCGCCAGCCGGCGGATCGTCTGTTCGCTCACGGTGAGATCGCGCGCGAACGGGGCGAGTTGCTCCCGGATCGCGTCCGCGACGAGCCCGTGTTCGTGCTGAAACTTCTCGTCCGCTCGCATGCGTTCGACGTGCTCCTCGTCCTCGGCCGGTGTCTCGCCGCGGGGCACCGAGCCGGCGAGCGCTTCCGTCTCGACGCGCCGGCCGCGTTTCGAGACCAGTCGCTCGGGTGGCGCGCCGAAGAAGGTGCCGCCGATCTCGTGACCGATCAGGAAGCGATAACAGTTCGGATACCGGCGGCGCAGACGCTCGAGGGTCGCGGGGACGTCGACCGGCCCTTCGAGTTCCACCGAGAGGGACTGTGCGAGGACGACTTTCGTCAATCGGCCGTCGGCGATCCGCTCGAGTGCGGTCTCGACCTGATCGGTCCACTGGGCGGGCGAGGTCGTCCGCCGCGTCGCGGCGACGCCGGGCGTCGATCCGCTCGGTCGCATCGCCGGCAGCGACGTCAGGCGCTCGTGCCAGCGCTCGAGGCGGTCGTCGGTATCGTCGCTCCGGGTACCGACGGCGGTCAGCCACGTCCCGTCGTCGGTCCGAGTGACGAGCACCTGCGGGACGACGAACGAGGCCGCCTCGAAGCCGGTCCAGGGCGGGTCCGGCTCGTGGCCGTCGTGAAACGAGACGCCCCCGAAGGCTCGCGGTCTGGCCGCATCGGGACCGTCGTGTGCGAGCCCGTCGAATGCGCGGCTCGCCTGCGTTCGAACGCGATCGAATCGGTCGGTGCCGCCGGCAGCGAAGCGAGCGGCGACGCCCCGACCGACGAGTTCGAGACCGCCGGGCGTGGCCCACTGGACGCGCGACTCGGCGCTCCCGTCGAGCATTGCACTGAAAGAGACTCCCTCGAGTTCGCGACTCCGGCTGACGAGGTCGACGCCATCAGCCGGCTCCGTCTCACCCGCCAGTCGGCCATCGCCCGACGATCGGTCCATCGACCGCACGTCAGGACCGCCCGGCCTTCAGCCTAACTATTCGGTGACCGACCGAGACGGTCACGTTAACTGTACCGTTCCTCCTGCCACGGGTCCGCCGTCTGCGAGTAGCCGCGTCGCTCCCAGTAGCCCCGCTGGGGCTCGGTGAGGAACTCGACGCCGTCGACCCACTTCGCGCCCTTGTAGGCGTACCTGTGGGGCGTGACGACACGGAGCGGACCGCCGTGGTCCTCGGGAAGCGGGTCGCCGTCGAACGCCCAGGTGAAGAGGACTTCCTCGCGCATGCAGTCCTCGAGGGGCAGGTCCGTCGTGTAGTCGTCGAGCGCGGAGAACATGACGTGGACGGCATCGTCACGAACGCCGGCTCGTTCGGCGAGTTCGAGAAACGAGACCCCCGTGAACTCGCAGTCGAACTTGCTCCAGCCGGTCACACAGTGGAAGTCCTGTCGCTGGGTGACGGTCGGTAGCTCTCGGAACTCGTCCCACGAGAACGTCAGCTCCTCGTCGACCGCGCCGGTGACGGTGAACTCCCACGTCTCGGGGTCCCAGTCGGGCGTCCCGCTCTTCGAGAGGACGGGGAACTCGGACGTCTCTCGCTGTCCCGGCGGTAGCCGCTCGTCGCCGAACTCCTGATAGAGATCCGTTACGTCCGTCGTGTCCATACTCGTGCCTACGCCCGGACGGACGTAGATGTGACGCCATCCGCTGACGGCCGGCATTCGCTCGATTCGACGTGTCACCGGCCGTACCACTGACTGCGGCCTCGTCATTCCGACGGTGACCGGCGACTTGAGACGGAATCCGCGACCGGCACCGAATTCGAGAGACCGGCGCTCGAAAAACGCGACATTTGCGGGACGGGATCGGGGCAGGAATTGACTGAAACGATACCAGTCTCGTCCCAACTCGAGAGTTTCCGGCGAAACCCTCGTCATCACTTAGTACGGTCTGACCGAGAGATAGCAGTGCATGGCGAGTAGACAACAACTAATGGAACAAGAACCGTCCGGACAGGCAGCAGAAGAAGTCGGCGAGCAGGCGATGGGGCCCGCATTCGTTGCGTCGGCCGCATCGGTCGGCCTCTCGCTCTATTACTTCTTCCTCCGAGGAGAGCAGCGACTCGGCACATTCATCGGCCTCTGGCCACCGACGATCCTCGCGTTCGCGAGTTACTTCAACCAGCGCAAGATGCGCCAGCAACTCGAGACGCTGACTCAGCCCGGGACGAAGCTGAAAGACGCGTTCGACTCGATGATGGGCAACCGCTAAGCCGAGCCGAGTCAGCCGACTTCTCACCCGCGATCCCGCCGTCGGCTTCGATCCGCGCTCGACCGGGACTCGTTTCATTCAACGATTGATTGGTTTCTCCCAGTCGTTGTAGGGTCCCCGTCAAACCTAAATACCCCCTCGCCGAAAGCCGAATCAGATGCCGAAAGTAGAGATCACCATACCGGAACACCTCGAGATGCAGATCGCCCAGATGGTCGAACGCGGCGAGTTCGTCAACCGCGAGGAGGCGATCGAGGACCTCCTTTCGACGGGCATCAAGGCCTACAAGACCAGTGGTCCCTCGGACGAGGAGGAGGGTACAGGAACCGGCGGCACCGGCTTCGAAGACGACGGCATGATGGGCCACGACGACGAGTACGTCTTCTAGCTTTATACGCCGACTGCGAGTACTGGTATTCCGAACACGATCGCCGCGCCGACCAGCGCGACGATTGTCCCGATCAGGACGGCTCGCGACGAGTAGTCGCTCATCGGTGCGGTCGTCCGCTCGGCCTCGAGATCGTGGCCGACGTCGGCACCCGTATCCTGATCCGCCGACTGCTCCGAGTCGTCTGTCATATCCGGGTATTGCCGACTCACCACCTTAAAGACACCTCTCTCGGCGACGAGCGGAGGCCACCCGTCGCTCGAGCGATCGACGCGCTCGGACCGCGGCGACTACTTTCACCGCGATCGGCGACGAAGCGCTGGTCGAAACCGTCCTCGACGAGCGTCGCGAGGTCCGATCGATCGCCCGCGACCGACTCGAGTCGGTCGCGTACCGCGGGAGTGACGACTACCGCCTCCGGGCGGCGCTGCTGTACGCGCGGCTCGAATCGGATCTCGAGACCGTCGCGACCCGCCTCGGCGATCGACGCTGGGACGTCTACCCCGACTCGAACGTCGTCGAGATCGGGACCGGTGCGGGCGCGGTCGAGTCGGGGGCGGCAACGACGACTGTCTGGGACCATCTCGACGAGCGATACGTGGACCGTCTCGACGAGCCGACGGATTTGGCGCCGGTCTTCGACGCCGCGCTCGAGGCGGCGACCGATCGCGTCGAGGCTGCAGACCTTCCAACCCGGCGGACGGATCGGGACTGGCTCGACGGCGTCGACGCGGAGCTCGACGATCACCTCGAAGGCGCGCTCTGGCGAGTCGCGGATCCGGTTTCGAGCGCGGAAAGCGGCCTTCGCGAGGCGATCGAAGACGGACGGCTCGGGATCGGCCTCCAGGAGGCCGTCCGGTTCGAACAGCGGTATCGGGCTCTCGAGCGCGTGCGCGACGGAATCGAGGACGGGACGGTCTCGGTCCCCGACACCGTCGACGAGATCCGCGCGGAACGAACGGCGGCGATCGACGCGGCCGCGTCGGTGCGGGAGTCGCTGACCTACCCCTCGCTCGGGACGGACGTCCTCGCGGAGACGCTGCGATCGCTCGAGTGGACCGACGAGCGGGTACGGCGAGCCGCGGACGACGACGCCGACACCGCCGTCTCGCTCGGCGACGAATACGGCGAGTACGTGCGCCTGCGAGCGCAACTCGAGGTCCTGCCGGACGCCGTCGCGGCGTTCCGAAAGCGACTCCAGACGGCCTGAGGTGACCGTCGAGCGCCGACTCGAGTCCGGCGTCGCGCGGCCGCGGACGGCCGATCACTCGGCACCCGATCCAGACCCCTTTACTATCCCCGGTGCGAACGGTCCGGTAAGAACCACATGGTACTGACCAAGCGAGTCATCCCGTGTATCGACGTGGATCTCGACGAGGACGGGAACCCGGCGGTCTACACCGGCGTCAACTTCGAGGACCTGAAGTACACCGGCGATCCGGTCGAGATGGCCAAGGCCTACAACGAGTCCGGCGCGGACGAGTTCGTCTTCCTCGACATCACCGCCTCCGCGGAGGGCCGCGAGACGATGCTCGACGTCGTCGAGCGCGTCGCCGACGAGGTCTTCATCCCCCTCACCGTGGGCGGCGGCATCCGGACTACCGAGGACATCAAGGAGACGCTGCGGGCCGGCGCGGACAAGGTCTCGATCACTACGGGCGCGCTCGAGCGGCCCGAACTGATCAACGAGGGCGCGCGCGCGTTCGGCAGCCAGTGTATCGTCATCAGCGTCGACGCCAGACGGCGCTTCGACGAACAGGGCGAACACTACGTCAAGGTCGACGGCGAGTCCTGCTGGTTCGAGTGCACCAAAAAGGGCGGCCGCGAGGGAACCGGAATCGACGTCCTCGAGTGGGCGGCAGAGGCCGAGTCCCGCGGTGCGGGCGAACTCTTCGTCAACTCGATCGACAAGGACGGAACGAAAGACGGCTACGACCTCCACCTGACGGAGGCTGTCTGTGACACCGTCGACACGCCCGTTATCGCCTCGTCGGGCTGTGGCGGCCCCGAAGACATGTACGACGTCTTCACCGAGGCGGGCGCCGACGCCGGCCTCGCGGCCTCGATCTTCCACTTTGACGAGTACTCGATCGAGGAGACGAAGGCCTATCTCGACGAACGCGGCGTTCCCGTCCGCCTCTGACTCCGAACCGGACGACCGGCGGTCGAGCGACGGGTTTCGTTCGCTATCCGACATATTTATATTCGAGTGATTAGCGGGTAGTATCAGTGAGATGGCGATGTACGTGGTGTGGGAAGCCGCACGCGGAGAACGACCCGCCCTGTGACGAGTGTGGCCATAACTCGTTCGAAGAGGCGGTCGTCCGCGAGGGGGACGACGAGTCGGCGTCCTCGTCGGCCGGCGGAATAGACAGCGGCCCGTCCTACGTCTGGGCCTGCACGAGCTGCGGCCGCGAGCACGTCAAGAACAATCCGCCCTGCTCGCGCTGTGGCGATCCGACCCTCGAGAAGGCCGAGCAGACGTACGACGACGTCGACCGCGATCTCGACGCGCCGGGCTGGCTGGGAGTCGCCAAACCGTACCTGCCCGTTGTCGCCGTCGTCGTCCTGATCGGCGCGCTGTTCGCGACGGGAATCGTCTCGCCAACGATGATAAACGGAATCGTCACGCCGGACCCGCCCGACGCGCCCGGCGACGGAACCGAGGCGGCGGGGATCGATCTCGAACGGACTGAGGAGTTGATCCACGACCGCCTCGAGGACGAGCGCGCCGACTCGCGGACGTACGACGACGGGCTCGCGGCGTACGCGGAGTACCACAACCGTGCGTACGTGGCGATCGAATACGAGGACGCGAGGGTCGAGGCGGTATCGCTGAGCGACTTCGGAATCGACTGTCGCGGCAGGCTCGAGGAGGGCCAGTTACCGTACGCCCTGTCGACGGCGAACTACGACGATGAAGCGGCGCTCGCCGACGGCGTCGTCGATCTCATGCGCTCGGGCGACGGCGTTACCGGGTCCGGGTACGACGGCGAGGGGATCGATCTCCACGTCGTCGACGGCTCGGTCTACGTGTTCTACGCGACGTGCTAGCCGGTCCGTGTTCGATCGAACGCTCTCCGAGGGAGCGGACCGACGACCGAAACCGCATCGTCGAGTTGGCCTAGCGACTCACGGATCAACGCGTTCGACCGTCCAATACGCTTATCCCTCCGCAGTCGTGCACTTCTATCAGTGAACTGGCGGTGTACGCGGTGTGGCAAACCGCACGCGGAGAACGACCCGCCCTGTGACGACTGCGGCCATAACTCGTTCGAGAAGGCGGTCGTCCGCGTCGACGAGGAGCGCGAATCCGGGCCCGGGAGCGACGGCGCTCCCGACGTCGATCGCGAGCCGATACCCTCCGGAACCGTCGAAACCGGCGAGGAGTACGTCTGGGCCTGTCCGAACTGCGGCCGCGAACACGTCCGAAACACTCCGCCGTGTTCGCGCTGTGGCAATCCGGACCTCGAGCGGGTCGAGCAGACCTACGAGGGTCTGGAACGGGACCTCGACACGCCGAGCTGGTTCGAGGTTGCGAAACCCTATCTGCCTATTTTCGCCGTTCTCGGCGTCGTCGTCGCGCTGTTCGCGACGGGGATCGTCCCGCTGTCGGTGCTGCCGGGGATCGGCCAGCCGTCGCCGCCGGACGCGCCCGGTGACGGGGCCGAGTCCGGCGGGCTCGATCTCGAGGCCACGGAAGAGGAGATTCACGACCGCCTCGAGAACGAACGAGACGCCGCCGAGAGTCGAACGTACGATAGCGGCCTCGCGGCCTACGCGGAGTACCAGAACCGTCGGCTCGTCGAGCGCGAGTTCGGGGATTCCGATCCCGAGAACGTAGACGCTGACAGGTTCGATCACGCGTGCGGCGACGCGATCCCTCGAGAGGCGCCGGTCGTCATTACGGGCGTCTCGGCCGCGGATTACACCGACGAGTCCGCCCTCGCCGAGGCGATCGTCGCGGAGTATCTCTCGCGGTACGGCGACGATATGCGAACCGGGTTCGACGCGGAAGGAATCGACGTTCACGTCGCCCCGAACGGGGACATCTACACCTTTTACGCGACGTGCTGACGAGGGTCGCGACGCACTGCCGAGTCGCCGTCACTCGACCACGGTGATCGAGTCGCCGTCAGTCGATCGAGCCGCCGCTATCGAGGACCGACAGGCGAACCGATTCGAACGAAAAACGAGCGCCGAAACGAGTCGTGCGATCGGCTATCGGCCGGCGGTTGTCCCGTTCAGGCGGCTGCTTCGAACGCTTCTCGGAACGACATCGCCTTCTCGCGGACGGTCACGGCCCCGTCCTCGAGACACTCGAGGGGATCGGCACCGCCCTCGGTCTTGATGGTCAGGATGGGCTCGGTCTGTCCCCCCGACTGTTCGGGGTTGACGTCGTAGGTCGCTGCACTCACGTCGTCGTGCTCGAGCAGTGCGCCCTTGAGCACGTTCATGAAGGTGTGGTCCTCGCCGGCGATTTCGATCGAGAGTTCGTTCTCGGTGCTCTCGGTGACCCGCAGTTCCATGTCATTCAGTCCGGCCGTCGGCTGCTTGTACCTTTCGAAGCCGCCGCTCGTCGCGGTCGCTGAAGGCAAATCACTATACGCCCCCGTTCGAACCACGAGCCATGCTCTCGCTCACGGCCCTGCTGACGGCCCTCGTCGTCGCAGCGCTGGTGGGGTCGATCGCGGTCGTTCGACGGGTCCATCGGCCGGCTCGGCGCTGGCGCGACGTGCTCCGGTCGCGATTCGTGTACGGCGTCCCGTGGGGGTCGCTCGTCGTCATCGCGTTCGTGGTCTGCGTCTATCTCTTCGTTCAGGACGGCATCACGAACCTCGACGACCCGGTGACGATCCCCTACCGAACTTGGTCGTACTTCTACCCGCTCGGGATGGCCGCGGCGTCGTTCTCCCACGCGAGTTTGGGTCACCTCGTCGGAAACCTGGCCGGAACGGTCGTCGTCGCACCGCTCGCCGAGTTCGCCTGGGGCCACTATTCGGACGCGCGCGATCCGCAGCGGGCCGACGCCTGGCATACCGACCCTCGAGTGCGGGCGTTCGCGATCTTTCCGCTCATCGTCATCGGTATCGGGCTGGTGACGAGCCTGTTCGCGCTCGGTCCCGTAATCGGCTTCTCCGGCGTCGTCTTCGCCCTCGCTGGCTTTGCCGTCGTCCACTACCCGATCGTCACGATCGTCGGCACCCTCGGCGTCCAGGGCGTGGTCCTGCGCCTCTTCTACGCGCTCCGGGATCCGATCAACGTCTACACCGCCCAGCCGAGCCCGCCCTCCGCCCCGTCGTGGGCTGGCATCGCCATTCAGGGCCACGCGCTGGGCCTCTTTCTCGGCTTCGTCCTCGGCATCGCGCTCCTCGAGCGCCGGGGGCAGCGCCCGAATCCGCTGCGGCTCTGGCTCGCGATCCTCCTGTTCGGGTTCTCGAAGCGGCTGTGGGCGATCTACTGGTTCGGCGGCGAGAACACGTACGTCCTCTATCAGGGCCCGGGCGTCGCCGTCGTGTCGGTCCTCGCACTGGTCGTCACGCTATCGATGACCGCCTCGGAGCGGCCGCTCCTCCCCCGCCGACTCGAGGGGCTGTTCACGCGGTCAACGGGGACGACTCCCCGATCGGACGGCGGCGGTCGGCCGTCGGTCGATCGGGTGCTCGAGCTGGCCGATGCCAGTTATCAGGGCGGTGCCGTCACCGCGCGCGTCGACCGCGTCCGCGAGATCGCCGCGGGCGCGCGAACGCGAGCCCGCGACTCGAGTTCGCCGCTCGGCCTCGGTCGCAGAGGGACCGCCGTTCTGGCGGTCGTCGGCATCCTCGCGGTCCTTGCCGGCATCGCCATCCCCGCTAATTTCCTCGTCGTCGACGAGGCCACCGCGTCCTCGGACTCGGCCGTCCAGGTCGAGGACTACACGGTCGAGTACGTCGAGGGCGTCCAGAACGGGCTCGTCAGCGGCATCGGCATCGAGGCCCTCGAGAGCGACGAGGGTCTCGAGTCGAGCGGGGTGATCGTCTCGAGCGACGAGCGGGAGATCTGGCTCGAGGCGGTCAGCGCGCAGCGCCTCTCCTTTACGGGCGAGGAGACGGTTTACGTCGGCGGGCCCGGCTGGCGCGAAGCGGTTCACGTCGAACGCACCGGCTGGGAACCGGTCGGCAACGATACCGTCTATCAGGTCCGACTGGACGAAGACGGCGAGGCGACCGAACTCGCGTACGAATCGAACGAGTCACGGGCCGAAGCGCGAATCGCCGATCGGAACGTGACGATCGACTCCGACGACGGGACGTTCGTCCTCGAAGTGACATCGACCGAGCGCGACGCCGTCGCGACGACGCCGATTCCGGACGCGAACGAGACGGCGACGGCGGGCGGGCTCACCTTCGAACGCCAGAACGAGTCGGTCTACGCGGCCGCCGACGGGACGCGAGTCGCGATCGCGAGCGAGGAGACGTACGATTCGGTCGGCTAAGCGCCCGGTGACGACGCGATCGACCGCCGATGCTTTTTATCTCCGTTCGAATTAGAAAAAGCATCTCATTAGGTGAGACGCACCGGCGTCGGCGAGGATCGCGGTAATTCCGGTCCTCGAATCCGTCCCGATCGAACCTGATACCGTTACTCCCACTCGATTCGGAAGACCTCGGCCTCGAGCGTCTCCTCAGCTTCGGTGTGAAACTCGAATCGCTTCGCGAGCGGAAACTCGGCCCGGAACGCGTGCGTCACGTCGCCACCCGCGTCCGCGGCGTACGACTCGACGAACTCCTGACTTCCCTCGTTGTGGATCGTATAGGAGACGGCCGCGATCTCGCCGGCCGTCTCGAGGAAGTCTCGATCCGCGTGTCGATTCCCGCGCTGCGCGCCGAACGGGGGATTCGAGACCACGGTCGCGTCGGTCGTCGAAAACGGATGTCGAGTGACGTCCCCGCGGAGCCACTCGAGAGCGCGGCCGTCCCCGCTGTAATCGTCCAGAACCGTCCGTTCGTTCCGGCGAGCCAGGTCGAGTGCGCCCGCATCCACGTCGATCCCCGCGACCCGATCGGCACCGGCAAGCGACGCCGCGATCGCGAGCATTCCGGTCCCCGTGCCCAGATCGACGACTGGCCGCTCGAGGTCGTCGTGTAACCCGGCCAGGTGACAGATGTGGGCCGCCAGCTCCGCCGGCGTCAGATACTGCTCGAGGTCGGCGGCGGGGTCCGAAAAGTCCGCGATCGATTCGAGGCGGCGGGCGAGCGTGCGCCGCGAGGGGCCGGCCATCTCACGCGTCGACGGCGATCGGTCCCTCGAGGTCGAACGCGAGCCCCTCGCGGTCGGCCCGCTCGGCACAGGCCGCCAGCGCGGGTCGGACCTTCTCGGGATCGGCGACGTCGTCGACGGTGACGGTCACGGTGCCGACGCCGAGGAAGGAGCCGGCGCGCACGTAGCCGCGGATGCGATCCACTTCGTCCTGCGTCGCGAGCGAGCAGTCCTCGTCGAAACACGCGTCGACGGTCAGTTCGGCGGGGATCATCCCCTCGTCGGTCAGTTCGGCCTTGAGATCGCGGAGGTACTCCGGTGCCGTCGACTCGAGCGCCGCGGCCTCGAGGGCGACGGGCGTGGCGTCTGCGGGCTGACAGCGATCGATCGCGGTTCCGTGGGACGACGTACTCATTACCGAGCCATACATGGCTTGCATACAAAAAGGTTGTTGAATACGTAGTAGTAATACACCCGAAGCGACCTGACGACGTCTGCGGAGCCGATGATCGATCCGGCAGGAAGTTTCCGTTCCGCGATAGGTTCGAATAGAGTTAAGGACGCCCCGGGAAAGTTATACGTATGGAGCAGTGTCCACGGTGTGGGGGTGCCGTCGAAGAACTCGCGCTCGGGGAGGTGTCGACGGTCGCGTGTCCTCACTGTGGGTTCGCCGACGTCCCCGTCGAACACCAGCCCGAGGGCGAGGACCGCGAGTCCTGGCGGGACGCGTTCAATCGCTTCTACGAGGAATCGGCCGACGACGAGAGTGGCCACTGAACCGAGCTATCTGCCGATCGCACGGCTGTCGCGCGATCAGGTCTGCATCGACTGCGAGTAGCTACGAGAGCCGTGAGACGAGCCGCTGTCCGTCGAGTATCGAAAAAATCCGACCGGTCAGTCTCGACGGTTACTCGTTTGCGGCCGCCGCTTCCGCTTCCTCGTCGTCCTGCTGGTGGTCGACGTCCTCGTCGGAGCGCGCGGCGACGAGGCCACCGCGGGCGACGCTATACAGCGGTTCGTTCGCGTGGGTCACGCCGCTGATCGAGAACGGAATGTTCGCGTCCTCGAGGTGGTCCTTGAACAGCGCCTCGAAGCCGCTGGGACTCGAGGTGCCGCCGGTGACGACGACGGGGACGTCCAGGCCTTCCTCGACGTCTTCCTCGTCGACCTCTTTGACGATGTTCTCGATGACGTAGTCGAGCAGGTTCTCGTAGTAAATCGAGAGCGCCCCCTCGACGCCGCCGACGTCGGTCGTGAAGTCGAGTTCGAAGTCGTCCTCCTTGATAGAGGTGACCTTGTCGACGGGCGTCCCGGTCGCGCGGGCGGCCTGCTCGTCGACCCAGTCGCCACCGCGGGCGACGGAGAACTTCATGACGGGGACCGCGTAGTAGGAGAGACAGACGTTCGTCATCCCGGCACCGAAACTGATCCCCAGTCCGGTGAAGTTGTTGTCCGCGAGTTCGCTGTAGATGACGGACATCCCCTCGTTGATCGGTTCGGAGTCGTACCCCATGTCGTCGAGGAACGACTCGATCGTCTTCTGGTGGTACAGCGTCGAGAGATCGGAGTCGATCGGGTCCGCAGGGGACGAGAAGTAAAGTTTCTCGTCGGGATAGGCGGGCTCGCCGACGACCTGCTCGATGATGAGCTTCATCATCGGGATCGCGCTCTGCTCGTCGTTCGAGAGGATCCCGTGTTTCATCGGACGGCGAGTCTCCTTGTTGAAAATGTTCGCAAAGTTGAGCGCGTCGTCGCCGACGACGTAGACCTTGTCGTCCTTGCGAATGTGGAGCACTTCGCTTCGCGAGAGCATCTGCTCGGCCATATCCGAGTACTCGATCTCGACGAATGAGTTACGCTGTTGCACGAAAACCGTATCGTTCCCATCCTGCTGTGCTGACAGGATGTTCATCGTTCCGACGTCTAGGCCTTTGGCCATATGTGGGCAAGGCCACCGACGGATTATAAATCTATGTGCATTAATTTCACTTTCAAGAATACCGATACAATACGCTATTTCTTCTGGTTGACTGGTCTTAATTCCGTTTTACCAGCTTCCGCAAGCGCTCGAGCAGTCCGGAGAACGGTTTCGTCACGGTGTCGACGGCACCGCCGTCGTCGTCGGCCGTCGCCAGTTCCTCGACGCGCTGTTGCTCGCGCAGTTCCTTCAGTTTCGCCGTCTGGTCGTCGACCGTCGAACTCGAGGTGGTTTCTTTCGTCTCGCCACCTTTCAGTCCCTGGAGGCCGGCGACCTGTGCGTCGACGCCCGACGATCGGGTGGTCGTGGTACCGGCGTCGGAGTCGATACTGACCTCCTCGAGGTCGTCGCTCGAGAAGTTCAGCCGTTTGTGTTCGGTCTGTTCGACGCCGCCCCACGAGAGTTCGACGCCGTCCATCGCGTCGTCGATATCCCGCTGGATCTCTTCGTCAGTGAGTTCGTTCTCGTCGTCGTCCTCGTCGTCTTCGGTCGCGACGACCTCGGCCTGCTGTGCCATATCGAGGTAGTGAGCGATCAGTGCCGCGCCCGTCGAGGCGGTGATGCCGGCGAGCCCGAGGGCGTAGACCGCGACGACCTGAACGGTGTAATCCGCGCCGTAGCCGTTCCAGTCGTTGGGATAGGCGAAGAGAAAGCCGACGACCGCGCCGACGGTGATGGCGACGCCGGCGACCGACGCGTACAGCATCCGGCGCTCCGAGGGCAGGAGCACGACGATTCCGAGCATCATCGCGGGAAGTGCCATCATCGCGAGCGCGTACGCGGGACCGACCCACGCGAAGTACGTCCCGGATCGCGCCTCGAACGTGCTGCCCCAGAGGAAGAGCACGAGGCCGATAATCGCCAGCCCGATTCCGCCGAGAAACAGACCGAATCCCACGTAGACGTCGGTCCGATCCTCCGGTTCACCGATGTATCGACGGTAGAGGTCGAAGAGATAGCCGTCTGCGGCCTGTTCCGCTGCCATTAGTCCTTCGTTTACACTCCAGTACTATGACTGTTGGGACGAAAAACGAACCGAGTCAGTGATCGTATACTCCGGATCGGCCGGTTCGAACGGACAGTAGCAACCGCGGGAAGTACGTCTGCTCCGTTTCCGTCGCCGACACTGTCGTACTGGCTCGGCGTTCCATCAGCGACCGTCGGTTCCAGCCACTGAACCGTCCGGGTTCGTGTAAACAGATATAAATTTTTCCACAGTTTGATATTGATAGGGGCACGAACGGATACCATTCCGAATGATGACTGGTGATACCAACACCGTCCTCGTCGCGGACGAGGATCCCGCCGTAGTAACGGAGATACGGTCATGGCTCGTGGGAGACTATCGCATCGAGGCGACGACGGACGGCGACGACGCTCTCGCAGCGCTCGCGGACGTCGACGTCGTACTGGTCGGACAGGGCCTCCGGACGGCGGCCGGAACCGCCGTCGCAGCCGAAGTCGAGCACCGAGCCGCGACGGGGACACTTTGCGACGGCGAGCGAGGGAACACCTCCACTGTGGCCGGCGAAACGCTCGTCAAGCCGCTCGCGAAAGCCGACCTCCGCGAGACCGTCGACCGTCTGCTGCGCCGCGCTCGCTACGACGAGTTGATGGCCGAATGCGCGACCCTCGCCGCGAAACGCGGCACGCTCGAGGCCCGCTCGAACGCGGACCCCACCTCCGAGTGCGACGCGGAGTACGCCGCCCTCGAGCGTCGACTCGAGGCGGTATTTTCGGACCTGGACGAGTTGGTGGCGTCGTTCGACCGCGACGACTTCCGGGCCGCGTTCGAGACGTGTGCGGCCGGCGACGTCACCCCGTCCGAGCGAGCCGGCGAACTCTCCTGATCGCGGGTCGGAGAGACGCCGTCGGCGGACCCCGTCTCCGAAATCGATCCCTGAATTCGACGGTGGACACGACGAAGGCGACCGTTTCGGCACAGCGTGCAGTATATACGTCCGTGGGCGTTAGGACGCTCAATGAGTCAGGAGTCGGAGTACACCGAGGGGGACCTCCGGAACACCGGAATGCAGCTCAAGCACGACCGCGAGTGGGACTACGAACTCGAGCAGATCGTCAAGGCGATCGAGGAGCGAGACGCGAAGAAGGTCGGCCTGCAGTTCCCGGAGGGACTGAAACGGCGCGGCCCGGCCGTCGCCGACGACCTCCGCGAACTGTCCGGCGACGACGTGACGTTCATGCTCTCGGGTCAGCCGTGTTACGGCGCCTGTGACCTCGATACCTATCTAATGAAACGCACCGACGTGTTCGTCCACTTCGGCCACTCGCCGATGAAGAACACGGACAAGGTGATCTACGTGCCGCTGTTCTCGAACGTCGAGGTCACGCCGATCATGGAGGAGTCCCTCGACACCTTAGAGCCGCCCGAGGAGACCGAAGACGTCGGTCTCGTGACGACCGCTCAGCACATGAACCGCTACGAGGAGATGAGCGAGTTCTTAGAGGAGCGGGGCTACGAGGTCCACAGCCGTCGCGGCGACGAACGGCTGACCAACGAAGGACAGGTGCTGGGCTGTAACTACGCGAGCGCGGACGTACCGGCGGATCAAGTGCTCTACGTCGGCGGCGGCAAATTCCATCCCCTGGGGCTGGCAATGGAGTACCCCGAGAAACACGTCGTCATCGCCGACCCCGTCAACAACGTCGTCACCCTCGCGGACACCGAGAAGTTCATGAAGCAACGGTACGGCGCGGTCCACCGCGCGATGGACGCTGAGAAGTGGGGCGTTATCTTCTGTACCAAGATCGGCCAGGGCCGCTGGGAGATGGCTCAGGAGATCATCGACGACAACGACAACGCCTATCTCATCACGATGGACGAGGTGACGCCGGACCGCCTGCGGAACTTCGACATGGACGCGTTCGTCAACACCGGCTGTCCGCGGATCACGACCGACGACGGCCCGCAGTTCCACAAGCCGATGCTCACCCCCGGAGAGTATCGCATCGCCGTCGGCGACGAACCGCTCGATAGCCTCTCGTTCGACACGTTCCACGGCACCTGGTAGCGACGGAAACCGCTCGTCGCCCCTCGCTCGTTCTCCGAGTCGATCGATCGGTATCGACGTCATTCCGATATCGCCGACGTTCAGGTATCGACGATCGTCAGCGATGGACAATAGTAGTAAATAATTTCATATTCTCAACCCTCACCGAAATAGAGTACTACGTTCTCTAGAAAAATAGTATATATCATTAAATATCTTCCTAATGATGGGTAATACGACACTGAATCCAAAGTAGTTTGGAGCAGTCCTTTTGCACGCTAGTCCCCGACCAGTAGTCGATGAGTAACTCAGTCCAGAGCGGATCCGCGGCCGCCACCCGCGACGAACTTTTCGACGCCCTCGCCAACGCCCGCCGACGGACCGTCCTCCGTCTCGTCCGCGACCGAACGCCCCACGGGATCGGGAAAGAGGATCTTGCCTTCCGACTCGCGGCAGTAACCGATGATAAACGCCTCGCCGCGGTCACCGACGACGATCACCAGCGAGCGCTCGTCGCGCTCCACCACCGGCTCGTGCCTCGACTGACGGACGCGGGGCTACTCGAGGAGACCGACGACGGACTGCTCCGGACGACCGATCACTGGGTGTTCGACGAGCCTGCGTTCGAGACTGTCACGTCGGACCGCGAGACGACCGACGCGGACGAACTCGACGCCGTTCTCGAGGCGCTCGCCGACGACCGCCGGCGGACCGTCCTCGCGGTGCTCAGCGATCAGTATCATCTGATTACCACCGAAACGCTCGCCCGCGACGTCGCGGCGCGCGAGGCCGAGACGAACGAGCGCGACGTCTCGAGAGAGCGCGTCGACGAGGTGCTGGCATCGCTCGTTCACGTTCACCTCCCGGTGTTACACGACGCGACGCTCGTGGGCTACGACGACGACGCGGACCGCGTCTCCTACGAGGGCCACCCCGTCGTTCGCGCCGAGTGGATCCGGCCCGCTGACAGTGCGCCGGCGACGGACGCCGAAACGGCCGCGGGCGATGCCGAGACGGGTCGAACGGACGTTCGAACCCTCGAGGGCCGGGACGAGGTCATCGCGACCGGACAGTCCCTCTGTGAGCGAGCCGACGACGAACTCTTCTTGCTGTTCACGACGACCGGACTGCTCGAGGAGGGCTGTTTCCGCCGGATCGAAGATGCGGTCGACCGCGGCGTCGACGTCACCCTCGGGTCGCGAGATCCGCGCGTCCGTGACCTCGTCCGCGAGCGCGTACCCGAAGTCGAACTCTGGGAGCCCCGCGTGGACTGGCTCAACCTGCCGCCGGAGGGCGAGTCGGTCGGCCGGCTGGTATTCGCAGACCGCGACGCGGTCATGATCGGTACGCTCGGACGGCCGGCCCCGGGCGACGGCGAGTACGCCGAAACGGCACTCGTTGGCGACGGCCCGGACAACGGCCTCGTCGTCATCATGCGCCAGATGCTCGGCTCGCGACTCGACGAACTCGACGCGCGCGAGACGGACCGGCGCTCGCAGTTCCCGCTCTAGACAGTGGCCGTCCGTTCATCGCACTGCTTCTCTTAGTTCGATCTCGTCGCGCCGGTCTCGCTGCTCCCGTCACGTCACCCCGTCGCCGGAGACGACAACACTTACCCAATCGGTCCGCGCATCCTCGAGTATGATCGCAAGCGACTGGGGAGACTGGCTCGTTCGAGAGATCGAAGACGCGACTCCGGACGGCGTCGCGATATGGTATCTCGGCTGTAACGGCTTCGTCGTCAAGGGCGGCGACGGGACGACGATCTACGTCGACCCGTACTTCGGGCTGGGCAGTCCGCCGCGGACGATCCGCATGATCCCCGTCCCGTTCGAGCCGGACGACGTGACCGAAGCCGACGCGGTGCTGGCGACCCACGAACACACCGACCACGTTCACGGGCCGAGCCAGGCACCGATCCTCGCGAACACGGGCACCACCTTCTACGCACCCGACGACAGCATCGCGGTCGCCCGCGAGGACGAGGCCTGGACCGACGAGTGGGAGGTGACCGGCGACCAGTTGACCGAGATCACCGAAGGCGACACCCTCGAGATCGGCGAATTTACCGTCCACGTCGAGCAGGCGAACGATCCGGACTCGACCCACCCCGTGAGTTACGTGTTCGAACACGAGGCGGGAACGTTCTTCCACGGCGGGGACACGAAACCCACCGACGAGTTCGAGCGGATCGGCGAGGAGTACGAGATCGACCTCGCGGCGCTCGCGTTCGGTACCGTCGGACGGGTTCCGGACAAACAGACCCGCGAGCTACAGCGGACCCGCTGGTACAACGACGAGAACCAGATCGTCGAGTGCGCCGACGCCCTCGAGTGCGAGCGGCTCCTGCCGAGTCACTGGGACATGTGGAAGGGACTCACCGCCGATCCGACGGCGCTGCACCATCACGCGAACAGCTTCGAGTATCCGCAGCGACTCGAAATCGTCGAGATCGGTGATCGCGTCGACCTGTCGTAGATCAGATATGAGTCCGTCCGCACAATTTATAGTAATGGTATGGTAACGTTGGGCCCATATGAGTAGCACCGCCGACACGGACGACGTGATCGAGGTCAGTACTGACGGGATAGGCGTCCGAAAGACGTTCACTGCGGACGAGTTTCCCGTCCCCGCGATCCGGTTCGAGATCGAATCGGATCGCGACGACCCCGTGACGTTTCAGCTCTCGGAGGACGTTCCCGAGTCGTTCCCGATGGACAAGGTCGGGTTCCATCCCGACTTTCACAGCGACGACTGGACGGCCTATCAGGACCACCACGTCGAGTTCATCGCCACGCTCGAGCCCGGCGAGCGACTCGAGACGGTCTACGGCATCCAGATCGACGACGAGAGTCAGGCCGCGGAGTTCCTCACCGAACCGACGATCACCGAACGCGAGACCAGCAACGACGCCGCGGCGGCCGACGAAGTCGACGACGAGGTCATCGATAACATCGTCTCCGAGGACCGCAACCAGGCCGTCAAGGACATGATCGCCGGCGACTCCGACTCCGTTCCGGGACTCGAGGACGGCGAGTCCGACGACGCGACGGCGGACGCGGAGTCCGACTCGAGCGAGGACGCCGACGAGGAGTCGGGCGGGCTCGATCTCGATCTCGGTGACATCGACACCGACCCCGATCCGGTCGACGCCGACGCGGACGATGCCGAGGACGAAGCGGACGCGCCAGACATCGATCTCGGATTCGCGGAAGAGGAGATCCCGGAGTCGGACGGCGACGACGAATCCGCACTCGACCTCGACGCAGACGACGGGACCGATGAATCCGCAGTCGAACTCGATCTCGGCACCGACACGGACGAGACGGGGAGTGACGAAACCGTACCGGGAGATTCCGAGCCGGACGATACCGACGACACGCTCGAAGACGACGCTGAGGCGGACGAGGAGGACGAACCCGCGATCGATCTCGGTCTCGAGGAGTCGGCGGCCGACACCGACGCAGAGTCGGCGGCCGACGCAGACGAGACGGTTGAGACCGAATCCGACGCCATCGAGTCCATCGACGAGGGCGACGAATCTGACGACGAGGCCGAGGACGACGACAGCGGGTCGCCCGAGCCGGAACTCGACGCCGATTCCGAGACCGACGCCGACGCGGATACGGACGCTGACGAGCAGGCTGACGACGCCGACGAGACGGACATCGACGAGCCGACTGTCGATGCAGCCGATGCGGACGTCGACGAGCCGGCTGTCGGTGCAGACGATTCGGACGCCGACGAGCCGGCTGTCGATGCAGCCGAGGGCGACAACGAACCGACTGCGGATTCCGAACCGACCGCCGGAGACGACCACGAAGTCGCGGACGACGAACCCGTGACGGACGATGGCGTCGCGGACGACTCGAGCGAGACGGCGACCGAGCCCGACCTCGAGGCGGAGTCCGAAGACGCAGTGGCCGAGGCCGACGACACCGACGTCGACGCCGAGGACGCGGCCGAGTCAGAACCGGCCGACACAGCGCCGACCTCCGCTCCCGACGTCAGCGGGTCGATCGCGACCCGTCTCGCGGCCGAGATCCGCGACGGGACGGTCGACGACGACGATCTCGAGACCGTCCGGGCGGCACTCGATCTCGAGCCCTCGGGGCCCGACATCGCGAAAGTCGAGCACCTCCAGTCTCGTGTCGAGGAGGTCGCGGCCTACACCGACGCGCTCGAGACGTTCCTCGAGGAGAACGGGACGGGCGCACAGCTCATCGAGGAGATCCAGACCGATATCGAGGCGCTCGAAGGCGACCTCGCGTCGATGGACGACCGACTCGCGGGAACGGAGTCACAGGTCGCCGACCTCGACGGTGACGTCGCCGATCTCAGCGACTGGAACGCCGATATCGAGGCCGATCTGAACGCGGTCGACGACGACGTCGGCGACCTCGAAGCGACCGTCGACGACCTCGCGACCGATATCGACGGGGTCGACGCCGAGGTCGAAACGGTGTCGAACGGACTCGAGACGGTCGAGGGCGAACTGGAAACCGTCGAATCGGACGTCGAGTCCGTAGAGGAAGACGTCGAATCGGTCGAATCCGATGTCGAGTCCGTGGAAGGAGACGTCGAGGCCGTCGAAGCCGACGTCGAGTCCGTGGAAGAAGAGATCGGGGCCGTCGAATCGGACGTCGAGGACGTCGCGGCAGATCTCGAGGACGTCGAAGACGACGTCGAATCCGTCGAGGACGAACTCGAGGACGTGAAGGCGGACGTGACGGACATGCAGGAGTGGCGCGACCAGCTCGGCTCGATGTTCTCGGACTGAGCCGCGTCGCCGCTATCGACTCGATGCAGCGCTATTCCGGAAACACAACTCGTTTATCCGTCGGCAGTGGACCATCTGTCGATGGGCGAGACGATACCGATCGCTGTTCCGCGCAAGGGGCGCCCCCTCGAGTCGGTGCTCGACCGCCTCGCTAACCGCCTGGACGTCCCCGAGCTCGCGGACGACATTACGTCGACGCTTCGCCACGAAAAGGCGCTCACGAAGGGCACCATAGACTCCGACGAGGAGGATGTCTACCATCGTCTCGCCGACTACAGCGCCGTCGACGATCCGACCGAACCCGAGTACACACTCTTGCGGGACGATCGGGCCGGCAAACCGCGCCGGATCGTCTTCGACAGCGTGATAATTCCGCTAACGGGCGTCGAGGGAGCCCCCGACGACGCGGTGATCCAGCTCGTGGGTCGCGAGGAGCCGTTTCGATCGCTTCGGACCCACGAGTTCGCGCTCGGGTTCGACAGCGCCGACCTCGTCCTCGAGGAGGTCGTCGAGCTCCGACCGGAGCCGCTCGGCCGGATCGCCGACGTCAACGCCCGGATCGATCCCTCCGACACCGACGTCCAGGTCGTTACCGGGCTCGGCGATACCGTCTACCACACGCTGTTGGCCACGCCCGAGGTCGCCCCGGCTTCGGGATCGCTCGATCGGGACTTCCTCGAGAGCTACGAGGGCCCGCTCTGTATCGAGCCGCGATACGAACGGCTCGTGCAAGCGGTCCTCGGCACGCGGGCGCTCGAGGGCATCGAATTTTACTATCCCGAGGAGGGCCGCGAGGAGGAGGCGGCCATCGCTGACGCGGGTCTGGGCGTCTACCTGACGGTGACCGGATCGACCGCGCGCGAACACGGGCTCCTGCTGGGCGAGCAGCTGTTCCCCAGCGAGACGGTGTTGCTCGAGAACACGGCGGAGACGACCGAGACGGTCGACCTCGTTCGATCGCTGCTGAACGGCGGCGACCTCGAGACGGAACTCGCCGTCGGTCGATAAGCCGAAATCCCGCTCGGTCGCCGCGAAACGCCGAGTAACTCGGTATTCTCCTGCCGGACGATTCGCTATCGGTCGCTCGTCTCGAGTACCCACGAACTCCTTCCTCGAGCCGATGCGACCACCGACGGCCGAGCAGCGAGTCGATTCTGCGGAAGCACTAACACCCGGGATAAGGTACGAACATCCATGAGTGGGAGTGACATTCTCGTAGAGCGATCGAACGGCCGCGCGACGGTGACGCTCGACCGGCCGGAGAAGGCCAACTCGCTGACCGGCGAGATGTTCGCCGCGATCGGCGACGCATTCGACGAGTTCGCGGCCGAGGACGTCGACGTGGTGACGATCCGCGGCGCGGACGGAACCTTCTCGGCCGGCGTGGACATGTCGGACGTACCGGAGTGGGGCGCGGCGGATCCGCTCGTCGTCCGCGATCAACTCGAGTCGATCCACGAGGACTTGCGGGCCATCGAGCGACTGGACGCGCCCGTCGTCGCCGCCTTGGAAGGCCACGTCCTCGGCGGCGGTCTCGAACTAGCGCTGGCCTGTGATATCCGCATCGCCGACGAATCCGCGGAGTTCGGCCTTCCGGAGTCCGAGATGGGACTCGCGATGGACCTGGGCGGCGCACAGAAGCTCCCGGGATTCGTCGGCGAGGGACTGACCAAGTACCTGATCATGACCGATCGAACGATCGATGCCGACCGCGCGTTCGACGCGGGGCTGGTCGAGGAAGTCCACGATTCCGCGGCGTTCGAGGACGAACTCCGGGCCCTCGAGGACGACCTCGCGAGCAAGCCCACCTACGTCCACGGGCTCGCCAAACGCCAGGTCCACTCGGCCCGGCCGCTGAACCTCGAGGAGGCGATGCAGCAGGCGATTCACCACGCGATCGCGGCCTATCAGGAAGACGAGACCCAGCGGCGGGTCGCCGACTTCTTCGACGACTGACCGGTCCCGCGAGCGTATCGGTCTTCGAACGTTGACTCGATGGTGCTACCGACCCTCGAACTCCGGTTCTCGGCGCTCTAACTGCGCCTCGAACCCTTCCTTCCGGTCGCGAGTGCCATACACCTGCATCGCCAGTCGGTGCTCGGTCGAGAGCCCGTCCTCGAGGGGCACGTCGAACGTCGTCTGGAAGGCCTCGAGCGCGTTCGCGATGCCCAGCGGTGCCTTCTCGGTCAGTTCGTCTGCCAGTTCCCTCGCGCGGTCGTCGACGGCGTCCTCGGCGACGACCTCGGTGACGAGGTTACACTGCGCCGCCTCTTCGGGGTCGACGTAGTCGCCCGTCAGGACGAGTTCCTTGGCCTTCCCGATGCCGACGATTCGGGGTAGGCGCTGGGTCGAGCCCTGATGCGGGAAGATGCCCAGGTTCACCTCGATGATGCCGTACTTCGTCTCCGCGCCCAGCACGCGGAGGTCCGCGGGGAGCGTGAGCTCGAACCCGCCGGCGATGCCGGCGCCCTTGATGCCCGCGACGACCGGTGTCGTCGTCTCGTCGATCGCGTCCAGCAGCTCGCGGAACGCGCGGTGGAACTCGTCGTGGTCGTCGACGTCCTTCTCGTGCATCATCTCGAGTTGGAAGCCGGCACAGAACACCGAGCCCTCGCCCAGCAGGGTCGCGGCGCGGACGTCGTCGTCCGCGTCGACCTCGCCGATGGCGGCGGTGAGATCCGCGACGGTCGCCTCGTTCATCGCGTTGCGTTTCTCCGGGCGATCGATGATCACGTCGGCGCGCGGTCCGTCGCGCTCGATCCGAACGTGACCGTTTCCGATTTCGGACATACGACCCACTCATCAGGGAGCAGTAAAAGCGTTTTCCCGGTCTGTCGGAGAGACAGGTCTCGTCGTCGATGTGTCTGCGATTGCATCTCGAGGTGTCGACGATCGCGGCTCGAGACGAGTCACGGCGCGGCCGTCGGGGTCGCGACGAACCGGGCGGGCGCGCCGTCGCCGCCGCGGAGGGACAGCGGAAATCCGAAGACGGTCGGCCGAGTGCCGGCCAGCTTGGCCGGAATGTTGAGGTGTTCCGCGATGAGCACGTCCGCCGAGAACAGCGTCCGGTGGATCGGATACTCGTCCCAGCCGTCGGGTCGCGTCGCACGGGGCCGGTCCGGACTCGGCGTGTCGACGGCGAGCAGTTTCACTCCCTGCTCGAGCAGCCAGTCGCCCGCGTCGGCGGCGAGCCACGGATACCGCTCGTACTCCTCGCAGTCGTATCGGTCGCCCCAGCCGGTCCGGACGAGCAGGATATCGCCGGGGCGAACGTCGTCGGCGGCCGCCGCCAGTTCGGCCGCGGCGATCGGTTCGGAGTCCTCGCGGGCAACGTCGACGACCGTCGCGGGACCGGCGAAGCGCTCGAGCGGGAGCTCATCGATCGTCGCGCCGCCGGCGATCATGTGGCGGGGCGCGTCGACGTGCGTGCCGACGTGGGTCGGCGTTCCGATCCACTGGGCGTTGACTCCGTCGCGATCGACGTCGCTGATCGTCTCGAACTCGGGGGCCGGAAGCGCCGCCGAGTGCGGGACGTCGCCGTCGAACGGCTGGGTGAGATCGATCCAGTCGGCGTGGGATGGGGCCTCGGTCATGGTCGGAGAGAGGATGACGACGGACGTAGAAGCGACGCTCGGCCGCGGCGATCAGCCGCGGTATCGGTCAGGCACCGCCGATGATCTGCATCAGTTCCTCGTCTTCGGTGACCGCCGCGGCGTCGTCCGTCTCGGCGATGATCTCGCCGCGCTCGATGACGTACAACCGGTCGACGAAGTCCTTGACCTGATTGATCTGGGATTCGGCGACGAAGACGGCGGCGTCGAACTCCTCGCGGATTCGCGGAATGCTCTCGATCAGGTCCTGCTTGATGCTCGGTGCGAGCCCCTCGAAGGGTTCGTCCAACAGGACCAGTTCCGGTTCGGCGACGAGCGCGCGGGAGACGGTGACCATCTGCTGTTGGCCCCCGGAAAGCTTTCCGGCCGGTTGGTCGAGGAAGCTCTCCATCGCGGGGAAGATGTCGAGGACGACCGAGAGTCGGTCGTCGAAATCGATCGCGTCGTTCTCACCGCCCCACAGCGCCATCTCGATGTTCTCTCGAGACGTCAGCTTCGAGATGAGCCGGCGGTCCTCGGGTGCGAAGCCGATCCCGAGACGCTTGCGGTCGTGGGTCGGGAGGTTCGTGATGTCCTTGCCGCGGAACGACACGGACCCCTTCTGGACGGTCTGGAGCCCCATGACGGAGCGGAACGTCGAGGTCTTGCCGGCCCCGTTCCGACCGATGATGCCGACGGTTTCGCTCTCGTCGACCGCGAGGTCGATGTCCCGGAGCACGGTGATGTTCTCGATCGAGGCGTCGACGCCGTCGAGTTCGAGCAACATCACTCCTCACCCCGGATGCGCTGTTTGACCGTCTGGTCCTCGAGCACTTCCTCGGGCGTGCCGTCGATGAGCTTCCGCCCCTGGTCCATCGCGACGACGCGCTCGGCGTAGTCGGCGACGAGTTCCATGTCGTGTTCGATGAACAGTACCGCCGAATCGGAGGTCTCGAAGTAGTTTTGCAGTCGGTCCATGATGGCGTACTTGTTCTCCGTCGCGACGCCGCTGGTCGGCTCGTCGAGGATGAGCAGCTTCGGCCGCATCGCGACGCTCATGCAGACGTCGAGGATCTTCTTGTCCCCGTGGGGAATCGCTTCGGCCTCAGTCTCTCGTTTCTCCGCGAGGCCGAACTCCTCGAGCAGGTCGATCGCTTCGGCGCGGGTGTCGTTCTCCCAGTCGAGCACGGTGAACAGGGAGCTATTCTTCCGCTCCCGGGAGAGGATCGCCGAGCGGACGTTCTCGACGAGCGTGAGGTCGTCGCAGACCCGCGGGATCTGGAAGGAGCGGACGAGTCCCGCTCGAGCCCGGTCGTGGACCGCCGATCCCTGCAGCGATTTCCCGTCGAAGACGATCTCGCCGGACGTCGCGTCGAGCACGCCGGTCAGCAGGTTGACGAAGGTCGTCTTGCCGGCACCGTTCGGGCCGATGATACCGACGATCTCGCCGCTGTCGACTTCGAAGTTCATCTCGTCGACGGCCCTGAGATCGCCGAACTCCTTGGTCAGCCCCTGGGTCTCGAGGACGGACATCACTGCTCACCTCCGCCGCCTCGCCAGTCGCGAACCCTGCGACGGATCCGCGCGCCGATGCCCGAGATGCCCTCGGGCTCGAACACGATCACGAGGAACAGGACGAGCCCCATCATGAAGTGCCAGTACTCGGTCAGCTGCTGGGCCTGACTCCGGATGAGGATGAACGCGCCCGCGCCGGTGATCGGGCCGAAGAACCAGCCCGTCCCGCCGAGAACGGTCATGAAGGCCAGTTCGCCGGAGCGCGACCAGTGCAGCACCGTGCCCGGCGTGACGTGACCGTTGAGAAACGCGTACATCGCGCCCCCGAGACCGGTGAAGAGTCCGGACATGATGCTCGCGTACCACCGGTAGCGCCGGACCGGGATGCCGATGGCTCGCGCTCGCTCCGGATCGTCCCGGATGGTCTTGAGCGTGAGGCCGAACGGCGAGTGCATGAACGTCCACAGCAACACGACCGTCACCACGAACGAGATCAGGATGACGTAGTAGAGGATTCCCATCAGATAGCCCGCGTACCCCCACGCCGTGAGGTAGTTGACGCCGGCGATGGTCGGCGTCGTGATCGCGACGCCGTCGGTCCCGCCGGTGACGGTGTACAGCTTCACCGTCAGCACGTAGATCAGGTGCGCGAGCGCCAGCATCAACAGCGCGTAGTACACCTCGGTGTGGCGAACCGAGATGAAGCCGATGACGACCGCGATCGTCCCCGCGACGAGGACGCCGAAGGGGATCAACAGGAGCAGTTCGGTCATCCCGTAGTACTGCATCGCGAGTCCGACCGCGTACGCCGAGCCGCCGAAGAAGGCGGCGTGCCCGAACGACAGCAGACCGGTGTAACCAAGCAACACGTTGTACGCGAGCGCCGCGATGGCGAACGCGAGTATCTGGCCCAGCAGGAACACCTCGTACTGCCCGGTGCCGGGCAGGTACGGGAAGGCGAACGCACCGACCAGCAACAGGGCACCGACGGCGCTCGAGCGATTCCCGAACCGCTGTCTGATACCGACCGTGATTCCGGTTTTCGTGTCCTGACTCATGCTTCGATCTCTCCGAACAGTCCGGTTGGTTTAATCAGCATTATCGTGGCCATCAGGAGGAAGACGAGGGCGAGTTCGAGGACCGGCACGTAGTACGAGCCGTAGGCCTGTACCATGCCGATAATCAGCGAGGCGGCGATGGCCCCCTTGAGGCTCCCGAGGCCGCCGATGACCAACACCGCGAACGCGAGGATGACGAACTCGAGTGCCAGCCCGGTCGTCATCGAGGCGGTCGGGAGGTAGAGCGCGCCGCCGAGCGCCGCCAGCGCGATGCCGATGACGAACACCTTGAGGTGGATCGACCGCGTGTCGATCCCGGTGAAGCCGACGGCTTCCTCGTCCTCGGCCATCGCGAGCGTGATCTTCCCGAGGCGGGTCGCCTCGAAGAAGTAGTAGAGCGTGCCGGCGACCAGTGCGGTGACGAGGATGGTCAGCACCGACCACCAGGGATACGTTCCCCCGGGGAGGCTGAACGTGCCGAGCAGGTTCGACGGTGCCGTCGCGCTCACCGGTTCGCCGCCCCAGATGAACTTCATCGCGTCCTCCATCATCAGGATGATACCGAACGTCGCTAACAGCTGGTAATCGTCCTCGATCCCGTACAGCGGCTTGAACGCGGTCCGTTCCATTGCCAGGCCGACGATCGAGACGACCGCCGGGACGACGACGAGGAGCAGGACGAGGAAGACCACGAACAGGCCGACGAACCCGAGGGTCCCGCCGACCGCTCCGACCGTCGCGTGGATGAGGCTCGCGGCGAGATACGCCCCGAGTGGCAGGAAGGCCGCGTGGGCGAGGTTCAGGAAGTTGAGCATCCCGTATATCAGGGACAGCCCGGTCCCGAGCAGGAACAGCGTCGCCGCTCCCGACAGCCCGTTGAGGATGATTACCAGTTGTTCGCTGAGTATTTGTTGAACCATAAATTGTGCTACTGTCAGCTCGCTATAGATTGTCGATCCACTCGCCGGTGCTCATCGACGCCGGCGGATTGACGTGCTCGGGAGTGATCCAGACGGTATCTCGGAGGGCGACCCGATCCTCCTGTCGCTCCGAGAACCCGTAGAAGGACGGCTCGACGACGTTGTGGCTCCCCTGTGGCATGTTGACGAACCCGCTCGGGGAGTTGAAGCCGATCCCCTCCATCGACTGCACCCACTGGTCCTTCGTGGGGTACTCGCCGCTCACGTTGTACGCTCGTTCGACCGCGTAGACGTACGCCCAGATGGCCTGCCAGGCGTGGAAGGCCCCGTGGGCGTACGGCGGTTCGCCGTACTCGTCCTGGTAGCTCTGGACGAACTCTCCGTGGAGCGAGTTCCACTGCTGGTCACCGAACGGGTAGTGCGGCCCGCGGGCACCGAAGAGAATGCCCTCCGGAATTTCGTCCGGAATGTTCCCGATAACGTGACTTCCGGCAGTGAAACAGGGGAGCGTATCGTCGAAGAGTCCCTGATTGTTCGCCTGAGTGATAAAGTTCACCGCGTCACCGCCCCAGTGACTCGAGTAGATGAAGTCCGGATTCGTGTCGTTGAGCGCGCTGATCGTCGAGCTGTAGTCGTCGTTCGGGAACGGCGTGAACCGCGCGTCGACGAGTTCGACGTCGATCCCGAGGCTCTCGACCGCTCGCTGGAACAGATCCCAGTTGTTCCGCCCGAAGGCGTAGTCCTGATTGACGCCGGCGACGGTCTCGACGTCGGGAAGCGCGTTCTGCAAGAGCCGTGCCGCGCCGACCGCGTCGGTCGAACTGCTCGCACACGTTCGGAAGATATACTGTGGATCCGTCACCGCGTCGTCGAACAGGTCCGTCGTCCCCGTGTCCCAGACGACCGTCGGCTGCTCGAGTTCCTCCGCGATGGGAGCGATCGACAGCACGTTCGCACTGGAGATGTAGCCCATGATCACGTCGAACTCCTCTCGGGTCGCCAGTCGCCGGTACTGCTGGACGACCTCGTCGACGTTCTCGTCGAACTCCTCCATCTCGATCTCTCGCTCGCCCAGAATGCCGCCGTTCTCGTTGATCTGATCGACGACCATTCTGGCGGACTGCATCATCGGGGTGCCGAAGACGGACGCCGGACCGGACGTGAACCCGATGCAGGCCATCCGAAGCGGTTCGTCGGGAATCGGGCCGCCGCCCGAACTGTCTTCGCCCTGGTCCGCGGGATTGCTACAGCCGGCGAGCCCCATCGACGCCGCGGCGGTTGCGGTCCCGGCACCCTTCATGAACCGCCGCCGACCAATCTTTTCTTTGATATTTGGAACCCCACGTTTCACGATTTCACCATCAGGATCGAACGACGATGCCATAGTGTGCCATGTCACTATTCCTCATAATAAATATTGTCCCTTACTTGAAATATTATTTCGCGCGTTCGTTCGCTTTGGAATAGTTACGGCGATTTCGAAACGATAATTGATTCCGGTGATCGCAAGGAGTTCAGCCGGCTTGACCGTCAGTAATTATTCGAGAACTCCCTCGCGTTCCTCGAGTGAGGTCCGACGGATCTTGCCGGAGGACGTCTTCGGGAGTTCCGCGAGGAACTCGATGTCCTGTGGGTACTCGTACTTCGCGAGTCGGTCGCGGATCTCTTGGCGGAGACGCTCCTTGAGTTCGGGAGATTCCTCGTAGCCCTCGGCGAGCACGACGAAGGCCTTCGGTACCTCCCCGCGTTCGTCGTCGGGAACGCCGATGACGCCCGCGTCCGCGACCGCGTCGCTGTTCGCCAGCGCCTCCTCGATCTCGACGGGGCCGATGCGATAGCCCGCACTGATGATGACGCTGTCCTTCCGCGAGACGAACTCCAGGTAGCCGTCCTCGTCCATCCGTCCGAGATCCTCGGTGAGCAGCCAGCCGTTACGGACCTTCCGATCGGTCTGCTTGGGTTTGTTCCAGTACTCTTTGAAGCAGACCGGGTTCCCCTCGTATCGGACGGCGATCTCGCCGACTTCACCCGTTTCGACCGTCTCCTCTGCGGTGTCCGGATCGACGATCGCGATCTCGTGGCCCGGCGCGGCGCGGCCGATCTTGCCGTCGCGGAACTCGGTCAGCGCCGTACAGTCTCCGGCGAGCATGTTCGCTTCGGTCTGGCCGTACGCCTCGTGGACGGCGGCGCCGTCGAAAACGTCTCGCGCCCACTCGACGAGCGACCGCCCGAGCGACTCGCCGCCGCTGGGGAGACACCGCAGGCTGGAGACGTCCCACCGGTCGGGGTCGTCCAGTCGCTCCAGCATCCGGAGCGCCGTCGCGGGGCCGAAAAAGACCGAGACGCCGTGGCGTTCGATGATCTCCATGGCGGTCTCGGGATCGAACGACTCGTCGGCGGTGTGGGCGACCACCGGCTTCCCGTAGAACAGGGCCGGGAAGACCACGTCGAACAGCGTCGCCACCCAGGCCCACTCCGACGGCGTCCAGAACACGTCGCTCTCCCGCAGTTCCATGTTACAGAACCCGGTGACGACCAGCGGGAGGTTCCCGAGGAGCACTCGGTGTGCGTGCCTGACGCCCTTCGGATCGCCCGTCGTTCCGGACGTGTAGATGATGATGGCGTCGTCCTCGGCGGCGGTCTCCACGGTTTCGAACTCCCGCGAGTGCGAGTCGACCAGGTTCCGGAAGGCGAGTTCGTCGCCCGCAGGGTTGACGTCGCCGACCGTAATCACGGTCTCGAGCGACGGGGAATCGTCCGCGACGTCTCGGAGCGTGTCGACGTTCGAGTCGTCGACGAAACAGGCGACCGCATCGGCGTCGTTCAGCCGGTAGGAGACGGCCTCCGTTCCGAACAGCGTGCTCAACGGGACCGAGACCGCGCCGAGTTTCCAGCAGGCGAGGTGGGCGACGACCGTCTCCGGTCGCTGCCGGAGATTGATCGCGACCCGGTCGCCGCGCTCGACGCCGCGCTCACGCAACGCGTTCGCCGTCGCGTTAGCGGCGTTCCGGAGTCGCCAGTACGTGTACGTCTCCCGGCCGCCCTCGCCGTCGTCGGCGAAGATTGCGACTCGCCCCTTCTCGTCCGCCCACTGGTCGCACACGTATCTCGCCATGTTGAACGTCTCCGGCACCTCCCACTCGAACGCCTCGCGGAGGCTGTCGTAATCGTCCCACTCGCGCTCGTAGAAGTGATAGGCCTCGAGTTCATCGGTAGCTGTCATAATCTACTGAATTACTAGGCGAGTAATACAATTTATGGTAGGTCACACCAACCCACAGTGTCCGCTGGTTTCTCTAACGCGCTAATTCCGGAAATAAACCGAAATGTGAAATTTGGACCGGTCGAGGGGGAAATAATTCGAGATACATATAAGTAGACGAGTATGAAACGTCTCCAACCGGACGGCATGTGTGAATACGACTTCAGGCAGTCGACGGATCGGGGGACGGAATGAGCGATCACCGGTCTCGAGGCGGCGTCTTCGCGGCGTGTTTCCTCGTCTCGGTCGGCGCGAACGCGTACATGATCGCCCCGGCGAGCATCGTGCCGCTGCTCGAGGCGGCCTTCGGAATCGACAAGGCCAGTGCCGGGTTGGCGATCAGCGCGGCCGTCCTCGGCTCCGTTCTCATCCAGCTCCCGTTCGGCTACCTCATGGATCACTACGACAACCGGCGGCTGATGACCCTCGGCACGGTCGTCTTCGCGCCGGTCGCGATCGCGGGCTCGTTCGCGGGCGCGTATCCGCTCTTCCTCGTGACTCGAGCCGTCGCGGGCGTCGCCGGGGGTGCGCTGTTCGTTCTCGGCACCAACGTCGTCGCGCAGGTCTTCAGCGGTCCCCGGCAGGGATTCGTGACGACAGTGTTCATCGCGAGCGCACCGCTCGGCTTCGCGATCAGTCAGTTCGGCGGTCCGATCATCGCGTCGGCGTTCGGTTGGGCGGCCGTGTTCGTCGCCTATCCGATCCTCTCGGCGATCGGGTATCTCGTCTTTCGCCTCTCGAGGCCCGCGGCGATACGGTCCGGCGATCAGATCACGCTCGGCGAGTTCGGGCACGCGCTACGGAACCGATCAGTTCTGCTCGTCTCGCTCTCCGGGTTCTGTTCGTACCTCCTCTATATCTTCATGAACTCGTGGATGCCGACCTACGCGACGGAGCGATTGCCGCTGTCGCTCGGCGAGGCGGGCGCGATCACGGCGCTGTTGCCCGCGGTCGGGATGGTCGCCCGACCCGTCGGGGGCTGGCTCTCGGACTACGTCGGCTACCGTCGGCGGCTGATCGTCGTCTGCTCGCTCGCCTTCGCGCTGCCGGCGTTCTTCGTCGTCTCGCGGACCATATCGACGGCCCTCTTTTCGATCATTCTGCTCGGCGTCGGCTTCTCGCTTCAGTTCGGGATGGGCGTCTACTACGTCTACACGCGAGAGCTCGCGGCGGCCGGATCCGGCGGAACGAGCCTCGCCGTGTTCACGTCGATCGCGTTCAGCGGCACGCTCGTCTCGCCGACGCTGGGCGGCTGGCTGATCGGTGCGTTCTCCTGGGAGACGACGTTTCTCTGCTACGCCTGCATCGGCGTCGTCGGCATCGGCGTCCTATTCCTGACCAGTGACTCGAGCCCGACTCCCATCGAGTGACTCGCCGGCCGAATCCGCGACTACGGTCCCTCTGTCGAGACCCCACAGCGCGGCTGCTCGAGACTCGATCCGTCCTTCGTCCCCCGGTGAGCGGCGGGATCAGACGCCGGTCCGTCACTGCCGCCATAACGCTTAACAGAGCGATCATCGGGTATGGACGTATGTCAGATCCGACACCGACGGCAGACGAACGGACGACTCGTCGACGAGACGCGGGACGAACGGTCACAGCCCGAGCGGAGATCCGACCCCTCGAGAACGCAGGGGCGTCCGTCACGGGGACCGACCGATGAGCGCCGGAACCGACCCCGAAGCGGACGGCTTCTTCGAGCGAGCCGCGGTCGGCGATCGCATGGTCACTCAGGGCCGGACGATCACCGAGGCCGACGTGACGAACTTCGCCGGCGTCTCCGGCGACTTCAATCACCTCCACACCGACGGTGACCGGATGGCCGACTCGGCGTTCGGCGAGCGGATCGCCCACGGCATGCTCGTCCTCTCGGCCGCGACGGGCCTGATCTGGCAGAGTCGCACCCCCCTCGAGCGCGAATCGATCGTCGCCTTCTACGGCATGGACGACCTCCGATTCACCGCGCCGACGTTCATCGGCGACACGATCCGCGTCGAACGCGAGGTCCTCGAGACGGAGCGAACGCCCGACGCGCCGGGTACCGGCACGGTCCGCTATCAGGTCGACGTCGTCAAAGACGACGAGACGACGGTCCTCTCCTGTGAGATGACCTCGCTCGTCGAATAACGGGTTCCCGTTTTCGTCCCGGATGGTGGCATATTGGTATATCACTATTTGATTTATGAGACGGGTTTCGGACGCTGCAATTGAGTCCAGATATAGTAAATATGCAGCACCCACGGGTAGATTCGGACAGAATTGTCCGACGTGGTCACATCGAACCCGCCGAAGTCGCGGCCCTCATCGCTGCACTATCCCGTCTCGCTACCGAGTCACGCCGTAGATGCACTCGAGGTAGGTCTCGCGGACCCGGTCGCCCCAGTTGTGAGTGTAGGTGTCGATCACGTCGCCGGCGACGTCGCCGCGGAGGTACTGGACGATCCCCCGATCGCCGGTCCGATCCCGCAGATGGGTGGTGAAGAAGTGCCGGAAGTAGTGGGGCGTGACGTTCTCCTGAGTCCCGCCGCCGGTCCGGTACCAGCCGTGCTCTCGAGCGTGTTTCTCGACGATATAGCGCACGTCCGACGGCGTGAGCCGCTCGCCCCACGAGTCACGCGTGTCGAGAAAGAGCGGCCGCGCCCCCGAGACCGCGTCCGGTCGGATCGCCAGCCACTCGAGCAGTACGCGCCGAAGTTCGGCGTCGACGGGAACCACCGTGTCCCGCTTTCGCTTGTTCGACGCCGTCCGTTCCTCACCGTTGACGGTCGTCCCGCGGGCCGGTTCGGACGAGACGAACAGCGACGACGGCCGCCGCTCGAGCCCGACGCGGGGCGTCCACTCGAGGTCGAGTTCCGGAATCTCGAGGTGGAGGTCCCGGAGATCGAGGTTACACAGTTCGCCGACGCGCATCCCGGTCTTCAGGAGAGTGACGACGACGGCCCGCTCGAGGGGATGATCGATCGAGCCGACGAACGATCGCATTTCGCCGACGGAGATGTCCCGCCGCGTCGGGTTCGTATCGATCGATTCGGACATCTCTTCCATGACCAGCCCCATCGGGTTGTCGTCGAAGACGCCGACGCGAGTCATGTAATCGTAGAATCGGTTGAGATAGGACGCGTAGGTCGCGATCGTGCTGGATTCGAACTCGCCGCGCAGCGAGTGAATCCAGGCCATACACTCGCGGCGCTGGGCCGCCCCGACCGCCTCGACGTCGAAGCGCTCCCGGACGAACGCCTCGAACCGCCGGAGCACGCGCTCGTAGGCCTCGAGGGTCCGCTCGCTCTTGCCGTGGTATCGCTGGTCGTCGAGGAAGTACTCGATTGGGTCCGCGACGTCCGCCGGGGCGTCGGTCCCGGGCTCAGTCGCCATCGCCACCACCGTCGATAGTCGTGTACCCACCGTGGCGTCCGCTGTATCGAACCCGGTTCGCCGACTGGAGTTCCTCGAGGGTCTCGTCCAACCGCGACTCGATGTCGTCGGCGACCGCCTCGAGGAGCTCGTCCCACGAATACGTGTCAGTAGATAGTAATTCGAGAACCTGTGTCTCGAGGCCGTTACCCCCAGGGTCTTGGTCCGAAGAATCGGGTTCCGCTGAGCCGGATTCGAACCCCCGACGCCCCGCCTGGACCATCGTTCGAACGAACTCGCTCTGGCTCATGTCGAGTTCGTCGGCATGGGATTCCCACTCCTCCTTCTGGTAGGTCGGGACGTACGTTTTGACAGCAGTCTTAGATGTATCCGCCGAATCGCTCATACGCCATCCATCAGACGCGGTGATATTCAATCTACCCATTATTCGAGCTAAGTGAGTTTATCTCGAGCTACGGGACCCATATTGTGCGAAGTATTGTACTCTGGTTGCATATTAACTGCAGTAGAAGTCCCATGAATGCAGATATAATATTCTGGTAGGTGGTACTATGATCTGAGATGTATGCCGTCGGGAAGACTGTCGGCGATTGGTCTCTCGCCGTCACCTCGTGTCAGCCATCACCCACTCGGCGACCAGTGAATGCGATCTCGTCCGTTCTCATGTGGGACTCGAGCGGGAACGCCGACTCGCGTGAGGGAGTCCGGAACTGCTCGAGCGGGCCGCGATCTCCATGTAGCTGTCGCGGCCGTCGCCGCGGCCGACCGGCTACCGATGAGTCGTGATCATCGATCCGGTCGGCCGGGATCAGTTCGAGTTCTCGTTCCGCCGCGCGGTCGAGCACCGAAGTTCGATCGGGAGTTCGTTCAGCGGTTTCGCTCGGGTGGGGCTCGAACTCGAGTCGACCTGCTCCGCTTCTCGGACAAAAACGCGGTCTGTCGGCGAGGAACAGCGCGGTACCGGGCCCGAAATCGACTCTCGAGGCCGATCGACCGCGACCCGGTTCGTGAGTGTCTCCCCGGTCGCCTCGACGAGTCGTCGTGCTCCCGTTCTCGTACCTCTGTAATTCTTCGGCTGTCGTGGAAACTTCCCCAATCGTCAATCAGTAATTAGCGTTCCAGTCGACCACAGCGGACGTCGAGTCGCTGTCCCACTGACGGCTTACTGCTGTGGCGTCGTGACTCTCTCCGGGTGGCGCTTCGTTCGGTTTGTCGGCAGCATCGACATGCATTGCCTGTTCCGTGCTCGAACGCCACTGGGAGTCTGCGATTCGACACCGAATGCCCGCTGCGAGGAACTCGGCAGCGGGCCACTGGTCTCGGCCGCCCCCGGTCTTCGTCGCAGCGCTCATCTATAGAGTGTGGTCTCGAGTCGATCAGGAGAGTTCGTTTACTCTTCTGGCGGAGACTCTCGCCGGCTTAAACTCAGTTCCAAGTAGTATTCAATCGCTTCAGTTCGAAGCCTCTCAGAACGTCACTGAGCGGTTTCAGTGGTGGGAATCCGTACACTATCTGCGACATCGTTTCTTCTCCATCGGTTTCAGCACGACAGGCTGTCCGTTTCGAACGGTCTACGTCGATGAGACGGCCCCTCGAATTCCGTTCTCCAGACAGAATTGCTGTCTGTACCCAGACTAATAAAGCACATAGCGCTATATCCATTCGACGGGGTGAGACTAGGTAAAAGCGACCGTTTCACGGTTGCCTCGAGACTGCACAAACTCACTGAGGATACGATAAGTGAGTAGCCAGTTCAGAATTCCCGGGTATATAGCCGAGAGAAGAGACGAGCTCACGAAGAAATCGTCTGACCGATTCGACATTTGTGCGAAATTTAACATTCTGCGGATGGACACGCTGCCGTCGTCAAGAGCACGGAAGACCGCATTTTCCCGTCCTCGAAGATTCCGATTCGTGTGACTGATGCGTTGCAATCGAAGAAGTGACAGGGTACTCGCAACATGCGTTGTGTCTCGGTGGCAGGAACGCGCATCTCAATGAGGTATTCTGACGGCTCTACGAGTGAGACCGAGAGTGACGTGTCGTCCGGGATTTCATACGTCTCGTGGTGAACCACGAGTTCTTCTCTGAAGTCGATAGTTCGGAGCACTACTTCGGATTCAGCGGCTTCGTTCCAAATTTCCACATCGTGTGGTCTAGAGGAATCGTCCACTCCCTCTCGACTCCCGATATCAATCTCCTCGTATGTGCTTTCCGGGTCGAATTCCTCTAAGCCACCCGTGTTAACCGGATAGTCTCCGGGCGAATCTGGTATATCCGAACTGTCGGGGTCGTGTTCAGCACCGGTATCTCCCGACGAAACGCTGTCTGCGAGACACCCAGCGAACGGAGTGGAGAAGGCGAAGCCGGCACCAGCGAGGATCGTGCGGCGGTTCATATCAAATGAGTTGGGCGAAATACGTAAATACCTTCTTTAGAGTCAAACGGCCATCTGAGCTAAGTCGTTTATACGCCCGGATTCGAGCGATTCAAGTGATTATTCTCGACGTACCCGACTTCACGGCGGAGGAGCGACTCCGTGCGGCGACTATCGACACTCGTCCGAAACGGATCATCGAAACGGGACGAGGGAGTCGGATTCGATGAAATCCGTTTTTCTGTCCCGTCGCTGGGATCGGAGCCAGTCTTTCCCCGTCGATGAGAGAGCGCAGTCCGTATCGGCGGTAGTTATTCCCCGCTACTGGTCGTCCGCCCCGGTATGGCTGATATGACCGTCGAGGAAGCGATGGAAAAGTACGGACCGTCCGAACTAACGCGCGACGATCTCCTGGAGCTCGAGGATCCACACTACGCCGCCGAGAACGTCGCGATCGTGACGGGGGCCGGCTCCGGTATCGGACAGGCCACTGCGCTGGCCTTCGCCGCGAACGAACTGACCGTCGTCGCGACGGACCGCGACGAGGAGGGGCTCGCCGAGACGCAGAGTCAGACCGAAGACCTGTCCCTGCCGGGCGAACTCGTCACGGTCGTCGCCGACCTGACGAACGACGACGATCTCGAGCGGATCGTCGACGAAGCGGCAGCGCAGGGCGACCTCCGGTATCTGGCCAACATCGCCGGGATTCAGACGGTCGCGCCGATCGAATCGTTCCCGCTCGAGAAGTACGACCTGATGCACGACGTCATGCAGCGCGCACCGATGGTGCTCGCGAAACACTGTCTGCCCCACTTCCGTGCCAACGAGGACGGGACGGGCGTCGTCGGGAACATGTGCTCGGTCCACGGCCACATCGTGACCCGGGACAAGGTGGCTTACAACACGACGAAGTTCGGGCTCCGGGGACTCACGCAGTCGATCGCGGCCGAGGGCGAGGGGAAGGTGCGGGCGTTCACCGTCAGCACCGCCTACGTCAAGACGGCGCTCGTCGCGAAACAGCTCCCGGACACGGCCGACAGGCGGGACATGACCGTCGACGAGGTTGTCGAGAACGTCATGTTAGAGCGCACTCGGGTCAAGGAGATGATGGAGCCCTACGAGGTCGCGAACCTGTTCGTGATGGGCTGTTCACAGCATAGCAAACACCTCAACGGCGGCGACATGACCCACGAGGGCGGGATGAGCCTGACCTACTGATTCCCGAGGGAACTCACGGATCCTCGGAGTAGTTCGTCGGCCGTGCGTCGGCGGCCCGATCGGCGAGGAAGGACCCCGCTCGCTCGCGGCCGGTCCGGAACAGCGCGTCGATGAGGTGGGGTGACCGGTCGAGTTTCGTCGACCACCGGAGTTCCTCGTCGAATCTGACCCGCCGGATGTCGGTGTGCGTGTATCGATCCGGCAGATAGCCCGCATCGATCCACTCGTTCACCTGTTCGATGAACTCGACCTCCTGCTCGAGTGCAGTGTTGCCGCTGAGTTCGTTTCGTCGGTCGGCGATTTCGGCCTGGGAGCGGGGGACTTTCGACCGGGTGGAGGGATTGATCTGGACGAGCCAGACCTCGTCGGGGTCCGGAATGTCGTCGGCCGTCGAGAAGTCCCGGACCGGTGGGTTCTTCGAGAAGAGCCCGTCCCAGTAGTGACCACCGTCGACGTCGATGGCGTCGAAGATGCCGGGCTCGGCGGCGCTGGCGAGGACGGCATCGGCGGACATCTCGTGGCCGCGAAACACGCGAAACTCACCGGTTAGCACGTCGATCGCGCTCACCAGTAACGCCGGGAGGACGGCGCCCTCGGTCCGTCGTCGCTCGCGGATCGTATCGCTCAGCGATCGAACGCGCTCGAAGTCGACGTGTCGCTCCAGCAGCGATCGAAGCTCCCGCTGTGCCATCATCCCGGCGGGAGTCTGTGTCGGACTGTACTGTGGTAATCCGACCCCCATCGTCCGGAGTTCGGTCATCGCGACCGCGAAATCGTTGACGAACCGCTCGGCGGGCGTCGTCGCTTTCAGATCGTTCCAGAACTCGCCGAGCAGTGCGCCGGGCGCGAGGTCGGGATGGACGTGTCCGTACCAGCCGAGCAGCGCACAGATCGCGCCGCCGGACGTCCCCGAGAACCCGACGAGATCGTACTCCGGGCGGGCGATCTCCGGGAGGAGCCGCTGGAGCGCCCCCGCAGTGAACGCCGTGTGACTTCCGCCGCCCTGGCAGGCGATCGCGACTTTCGTGTGCTCGTCGCTCATTCCGGTGGCCGTTTCGGAGTCGGGGTCATGTAACTACCCCTCTCGAGCGGCCGGCACTGGTCCCCGCCGCTCGGCGCTCACCCGCCGTCGCCGTCGCCGGGCTCCGCCGACGATTCGTCGTTCCTCGACTCGTCATTGCCCGAGTCGCGAAACCACCGCCCGACCGTCCGCTGGCGTTGGCGCGCCCGGAGACGGTCCTGTAACCGCTCCTCGATGACGGCCTGCATCTCGAGGCCCCGGTCCGCGTCCACGTCGTAGGCGGTCGCGGCGCGGCCGAGCAGCGAGGCGGAGCTGGCGGTGTCGGCGGTGACGCTGGCGAGTCGCCGTCGGCGCTGGAAGATCGTCGCCTGGTGGAGGACAGCCTGGACACGGTAGTAGGGGACGACCTTCGTCGTCCGCCGCCAGAACCCCGTTCGCGTGAGGAAGTACCGGTCGTCGATGCGGTAGCCCCGATTCCGCCACTTCAGGTGCGCCGCGATCGGGGCGAGGACGGCGAGGGCGGCGAGGACGTACCACTGCCGGACGATCCCCGTGTATCGCGCCAGCAGGTACGCGACGCCGACGACAGCGGTGACGACGAGCAGGTATCGGACCGCGTACCGCTCGCGAGCGCGCCGCGGCGGGGACTCGAGGTCGACGGGCCCGAACGGCTCGATCGCGCGGGCGAGTTCGGCGACCCGGCCGGCGTCGGCGAGCGGAATCGCGGACTCGGTCCCGCGAGAGTCGGACTGTCCGGGGGCGTAGCCGGCCGTCTCGACGCTCAAGGCAGCGTAGCCGAACCAGCGGAAGGGGATCGATTCCGTGATCGTCAGCGTCTGGACCTTCTCGAGGGGGATCGTCCCGCTGTAGCGCTGGAGGAGGCCACGTTCGTAGTAGAGTTCGTCGCCGACGCGGGTGAGCCGAAAGCCGTAGTAGCGGGTGAACGTGAGAACGGCACTGATGACCCAGGCCGCGAGCAGGAAGAGCAGGAGACCCCACGCGAGCGCGAACAGCCCCGTTTCCGGGCCCGGAAGTCCGCCGAGGCGGTCCGACGGAACCAACGCCATCGGATCGAGGCCGCTGGCGAACGAGAGCGCGATACCGCCCAGCAGACTCGCCCCCGGATCGATGGTGAAGACGCTCAGGATCGCGAGTTCGTGCGGCCGGATCTCGAACAGGAGCGTCTCGTCGTCGGCCGTCGCCGCGTCCGTTTCGGTCGCGTCTGTCCTCGTCTCGCTCGCGTCGGTCGCGTCGGTCTCGTCGGCGCTCGCACCGCTGCGGAGCTGTCGCCTGAGGCGGTGAGCCTCCGCCTCGGAGACGTACTCCAGACTGACTTCGGTCTGCCCCCCGCCTGCGGTCTCGATGTGGACGGCAGCGATCCCGAGAACGCGGCCGACGACGTTCTGTCTGATGTCGACGTTCTGGACGCGTCCGAGGGGGAGTTCGCGGTCCCTGCGCGCGACCACCCCCGAGGTAACGTCGAACGTGTCGTCAGTGAGTTCGTACCGGAACCGTTGGTAGTAGGCGAACTCGTAGACGATGCCGACGACGACGCCGACCGCGACGAGCCCGAACACGGACAGCAGGTCCGTCCCGTTCCCGCCGGGCGAGGCGACGATCCCCACGACGAAGAACAGAAAGCCGGTGTTGAGGCTCCGCGAGAGCGAGCGGACGGCGACCGACGCCGGATGGAGCGTCTTCATACGGCGTCCTCACCCGCGCTCTCGATCGCGAGTCGGCGAAGCGACTCCTGTAGTTCCTCGGCTCGAGCCGGCGTGAGTCCCGGGATCGCGACGTCGGAGCTCCGAGAGCCGGCCGTATAGACGACGACCGTCGCGAGCCCGGTCGTTCGCTCGAGCGGTGATCGTCGGGAGTCGACGTGCTGGACCCGAACGTAGGGGACGACGGTCTTGACGCGCGTGAAGACGCCGCGTTCGATGTAGAGGTCGTCGTCCCGGAGCTCGAACCGCCAGACGCCGTAGCGCCGCCAGGCCACGACGACGCGGAGGAGTGCGAGAACGACGGCGATGGCGACGGCGGCCGGCACGAGAGCGTCCGGCGCTGCCTCCCAGAAGTCCGTGCGGACGAGACCGAGCGCCGCACCGACGATGACCCCACCGAAAATCGCGGCTCGGACGAGCGCGAGAAACAGCCAGACGACGCGCACTCGCGGAGTGAGCCGTTCCATACGTACCGTGAGGGAACGACCGGATTAAAGGGTAGGAAAGCGGCGGCGGTTCTCACGACGTGAAAGGAGAGCGATCCGGCGAGGCGATCGACACGGAACGCGTCCGCGAACTGGGAATGGGCGACCGAATCTTCCCTGAAGACCAGTGAGGAGCGTACGCGCCCTCAGTGGTGAGATCGTCGATCACGCGGAGACGAAGCAGCGAGTTGCGATCGGCGATATCCGGTTCCGCGTGAGTGTGTTGCACTGTTGACAAACCACAGCTATTTGTTCACAGTTACCATACATCACTAATAATGGGCAACGATTACGTCACTCCCGATTTGTTCGCCCTCCGATCGGCGGCCGATGACGTTCCGGTCGACGACGTGATCCGCCTCTTCGGGAACGTACACGCTCGAAATGCGCTCGTCTATCTCCACGACCACCCGACGGTGGCGGTCGATGAACTCGCCGACGTACTCGCAGCCGCGGCTGCCAGTAGCGACGAGACGATCGCGACGCCGTCGGACCGCGACCGGATTCGGATCCGACTGTATCACGTGATCCTCCCGCAACTCGCCGAGTTGGAGTTCATTACTTTCGACAGCGAGACGAACACCGTGACCGAGACGTCGATCCCGGACGCGGTCACTACCGCGCTGGGGTTCGACGACTGACATGCACTCGCTTCGAGACGCCTTCGAGACCGTCGACCGACGACGGAAGACGCTCGAGATACGCACCGACGCGGAGCCGGTCGTCGCGGAGTTCCGACGACAGTTCGACACGCGGAACGTCGACGTGACCCACCGGCCACTGGGAGCGATCGACGGGACAGGGTTCGTGATCATCCGAGATAGCGACGGCGAGTTCCGGGGTGCACTGGGGATCGACCAGTTCGAGGCGGTCCTCTCGCCCGAGATCCATCCGCCGTGGGAGCTCGCCGAAACGGAACTCGACAGCGAGGACCTGTTCAGCTTCCTCGAGAACACGCTGTTTTCGTCGTACGACCGCCGGCAGATGGTGGCCACGTCTCGAGAGATCGAAGAACGGGCGTGGCGCGTCGGAAGGGGACGGTTGTACGCCGGTTTTTAGCGCCCCGCTGCGCTCCGGGCACAGACCGACGTGTACGAGCGGTTCGGTGAACGCGACTCGATCGCCGTGACAGTGTTCCTCGAGGGAAAGTACGACGGAGCGCTCACCGACGCCGTGACGGTCGTCACGGACGTCGGTGGTGAACTCGGCGCGTTCTGGTTCGTGATATTCGACGGCGGCGGAACCGGCCGACACCGCTGTGCAGTGGTCGCCGAAGAACGCGATCCGGGTCAGTACTACGGCTTCTGGACGTACGATCCGGTGATCGTCGGAGATCTGGTTGCCTCTCTCGAGACGACGGATGACGGACCCTGACCCAACTGTCACTTCGTATTTTCGGGTCCGGACTCGATAGCCGTTCCACTATCATCGTTCGAACACGGGGTACGAAGCAGAAACGCGACGCGAGAGTTACTGTGTCGCCGTTCGAACGTTCCCGACGCGATAGAGGTCTTCCTCGAGACCGTCTCCATCACAGTCCTCGTTCGGGCACTCGTAGTGCCACCCGTCCTGGGTCGCTGCGCCTTCTTGAAATTGCTCTCCACATACTTCGCAGAGGAGTTGTCCCTTTTTGCACGTGTCTCGGTGTAACTCGAGGGCGAGTTCGGTCTGGAACGACTGGTTGCAGTTACGACAGGTGTGCATATTTCGTCTGACGCGAGCATCCGCCAAAACTGCTTGGGTTCTTTTATTCCGCCTGATTCTGGACTGATTCGGCTGCTATACCCCGATTTGGCGGCGACGGTTCGGGAAAAAAGACGGCCCGAACGGGTGGTTTACTCGCCCTCGAGTATTCCGTTGGTTGGTAGATCGATACTCAATTATCCGTGTGAGCACACCGTTCGAGATACTGTCACGGGACTAGTAGTACAATCGTCGCTCGGCCGATTTCGCTCGGGTGGAATCTCCCCGACCGATTTGTGTGCGGCGAACCAACGGTCGAGTAATGAACTCGCTCGTTATCGGTGGGCGGCTGTTCGCGGGCGTGTTGCTCATTCTGGCGAACGCCTTCTTCGTCGCCATCGAGTTCGCGCTGACGCGCGCTCGACAGTTCACGGAGGAGGAGTTCGTCGACGGCAACCCCAAACTGGAGCGGGCCTGGGCGATGACCGACGACCTCGAACTCTATCTCACGACGTGTCAGGTGGGGATTACGGCCTCGAGCATCGCGGTCGGGATCGTCGCCGAACCCGCGCTGGCGGCCATCTTCGAGCCGCTGTTCGAGAACACCGTCCTGGCCACGATCGGAAGCGGCGCGATCCTCGCGTTTCTCATCATCAACCTCGTCCACCTGACCCACGGCGAGCAGACGCCGACGTATCTGGGCGTCGAGCGGTCGCGGATGGTCTGCCGGTACGGTGCCACGCCGCTGTACTGGTTTCACTGGCTCATCTCGCCGATCATCACGCTCGGCGACGGGGTCGCGAAACTGACGCTCAAGCTCTTCGGGATCGAGATGACCGGCGCGTGGCTCGAGACCGAAGAGGACGTCATCGAGTCCCGCGCCGATCTCCGGAACCGGCTCGGCTCGATTCTCGAGGAGGGCGACCTCTCCGACGAGCGCCGCGAGGAAGTGATGAACGCCTTTCAGATCGGTGAACAGTCCATCAGTGATCTGATGGTTCCTCTCGAGGAGATCGTCGCACTGTCGGCGACCGCCGACGCCGAGGAGAACTTCCGGAAGATGGAGGAACGGCCGCAGACGCGGTACCCGCTGGTCGGCGACGAGATGACCGACTTCCGCGGCATTCTCTATACGCCGATCCTCGTCAGACACCGCGAGGAGTTGGCCGACGGCACCGTCGACTTCGAGGAGCTGGCAGCACCGCCGATGACGCTCTCGCCCGACGCGGACGTCAGCGACGCAGTCGACCAGTTTCAGGCGGAGAATCAGGAGCTCGCGCTAGTCATCGAGGACGGATCGGTCGTCGGCCTCGTCACCGTGACTGACTTGCTCGAGGCGGTGATGGGTGACATCGAGGACCCGCTCGATCAGGCAGAGCTCGAGCCGATCGATCGCTGATCGCCCGCCATCGACCCCGGACGACGAAGCCGCGACCACGCGACTGCGAGGGATCGCTTTTTCTCCGTCGTCGTGGACACGCCAACCGTGTACGACGATAGCTTGGTGCCGACCGACGGGAGCGACTCGAGCGCAGCGGCGGTCGAGCAGGCCGTCGCGATAGCCGACGGGGACGCGGCGACGGTTCACTTCCTCCACGTTATCGACGTGGGCACGGAGATGTCCGCGGGCGCGTCCGGAGCATCGCGCCCCAACTGACCGAAACGCTCGCAGACGAGGCCGAATCGGCCCTCGACGACGCGACGGGTCGGGCCGAGCGGGCCGGAGTGACCCATGAGCGATCCACTCGCGAGGGCGACCCCCACGAAGTGATCGCGGAGTACAGCGCCGACGCGGTCGACCTCGTGGTCATGGGCGCCAGCGGACGCTCTGGGGTGAAAGGACGGCTCCTCGGAAGCACGACCGATCGGGTCGTGCGCACTGTTGATACTTCCGTGTTGATCGCACGGCCCTGAACGTGTACCGACTGCGTCTCGGAGCGCCATCGATGGAACCACTCACTGGAAGTCAGAGGTGAAATTCGCTGGATTAGCGTAGGAATCCTCGACTCACGATCTCTGATCGCAACAGTAACAGCGAGGAGTCGTATCAATCACCGCGCTAATCGCTCCCTGGCGTGGTCGCCTAGTAATTTGTCTCGATACTTACGGGTGTACCGAACCATTAAGCTGCGTGCAGGGGTAGGACTCCTTCCATGTCACAAGATGACATGCAACATGGGGGAGAGTGGTACCGGCGCAGGTTCATGAAGGCGACCGGAGCAGCCAGTGTACTGGGGTTGCAAGCGAGCATCGCCGGAGCACAGGAGAACGATCAGGGCGACGACAAGGTCATCACCACCGATGAGCAACCGCAACTACCGGACGCACAGCAGCGCATCGACATGGCTGAACGGGTCGGTCCGCGAGACTTCCACGAGGAAAACTACGAGCTAATCAACGTCCACCGCCGGAAAGAAGCGATTCAGACGCTGTTGCGCGATCCGGAGGTCAACCGCGTGGCGCAAAACTGGATCGCACACTTCATCAGCTACGAGGCGCTGACGAACCACCTCGACGCTGTCAGCATTCAGGGACCGACGGACTACACCGTCGACGGCAGTCTCGAGTCGGGGACGTTCAACGTCACGGCGGTCGACCGGCAGACGGTCTATGGCCTGATCGACCGGCGACGGAACGAAATCGTCGGGCTGCAGATCAGCGATCCCACCGACGTCGAGTGGACCGAGGAGTACACGGAGGAGGAAGTCCAGCGCGGCCGGCTCGTGCTCGAGCAGTCGGAGGTCCAGCAGTACGTGGAAGGGAAGGAGTTCTGGCCGATGTTCAAGGTGGCCGAGAGCATCACGAGCGGCCGCGGCCTCGCGCACTACGAGATGTCGACTATCGTCCTCTACGTGGTAGACGAGGACAGTGTCAGCGTCGTCTCCGGATTCCTCGACGTCCGGGAGGAGGGCAACCCGGAGTTCCTGAAGGCGTACATCATCGACGACTTCATCCGGTATCCGGTCCAGCAGATGGCGCGGGAGACCGCCACGAACGACGAGTCGGTCCTCGGACAGGTCCCGAACGTCCCCTTAGAGAAACGGCCGATGAAGACGGCCAACAACGGGTACCATCGGTTCGAAACCCTGCCCGAACAGCAGTTCCAGCAGGACGGCTGGACCATCAGGTGGGAACCGCCCGAGACCCAGGGCGTGACCTTCTGGGGCGAGTACAACGGCAAGCCCGTGTTCAGCACGATGAATGCGATGGCCACCCCGACGGCGTACGGGCTCCCGCCGCGCGAGGGCCGCAACACCCGAGAGTGGTACTTCCCGGACAACGAGCCGGTTATCAACGGCCATCACATCTTCTGGGACGTCCACAGCATTCCCTTCGGCGGTCCCGGCCAGTTGGCGAAGATAGACTACCCCGCACGCCGCGGGCATCCCTCGGGCTTCCAGTTCCGGACCCACTACCACACCGGGGCACAGGGCCGCGGGAGCATCGACTTCCACTCCGGGGCCCAGTTCGGGCCGTACAACTACAACATCTCCTACGAGTTCTTCGAGGACGGTCGCGTCGTTCCCATCTGGCGCCGCCACGGACCCGGCTACGTGGTCGAGGCGTTGCGCAATTACGGCGTCCCCGAGGACTGGGAGGGCGAGGAGACAGTGGTCCAGCAGTACCTCCACTTCACGGCCCTAGAGCCGACGCCCGGGACGACCGACGGCGGCGTCCAGACGGACGTCTTCGACGGAGAGGAGTGGATCACCCCCGAGAACGAGTTCTACCTCGTCGGCGAACCTGGCCAGAAGGTCCGGTTCTCCAACCCCGACGGGAGCGAGCAGATCGACGTACCGTTGAGCCGCGAGCTCGAGGTCGTTGTCGTCCGGCCCAACTCCGACGAAATCGGCCCCGCACAGGACCAGGTGACCCGGACGGATGACAGGGAGGTCGAGAGCGAGTTCTACCACCCCGCCCAGTACGTCGACGACGAGAGCATCCAGGACCAGCGGGTCATTTTCTGGCTCATCATGGAGGCCTCGATGGACGAGGTTCCCCACCCGGCGGGCGTCACCGGCTACGTCGCGCAGGCGGAGTTCCAACTCAACGGCTACGAGAACTGATCAGACTCCCCGACGCTTCATCTTTCTCAGCGCCGAAGCAGCTCATATCCGTCTCTGTTAGATGGAGGGTGGACCGTGGACCGATATCTGACATCGCTGTAGGAATCCGACTGCAGTAGTAACCGAATCAATAGCGATCAGTCCTCGAGTGGTTCCGTTCTACGCGTGACTCTCGGCACGAGGGCGAGCACGGCCGGAAGTCGCCCTTTTCACACCTCGGGCGATCGTCCCTCGAGAGCGCCGGTTACGTAACCGCTGGGTCTCTCGAGTTCGTTCCCTAGCGGTACGTACAGGCGAAGGAGTTACCGTTGCGGTCGAGTCAGAAAGAGCGCACCCGCGAGCGACCGACGGGAGCGAGCGGCCTTTTTAGCGTAGATTTTTGGCGGAGCGGTGAGCGAGTCACGCGAGCGAACCCGACGAGAAAAAGGTACTTCTGCATCTCGAGGCAACGAACTGCCAGTTCAGATGCAGAACCGTGACTGAATAGCGAACCCGTTCCGCTAACTACTGTTACGAGAGCCGTCGGTGGCTCAGTCGTCCTGTCCGAGAATGCCGCGCTCGGTCATCTTCCGGGGGTCGAGCACCTCGTCGGCCTCCTCCTCGTCCAAGTAGCCCTTCTCGAGGACGACCTCGCGGACGGTCTTGTCCTCCTTGAGCGCGGTCTTGGCGACCTCGCTCGCCTTGTCGTAGCCGATATGAACGTTCAGCGAGGTGGCCATCGCCATCGACTGCTCGACGCGTTCCTCGCAGTACTCCGCGTTGGCCTCGAGTTTGCGGACGAAGCGTTCGCCGAAGACCTGACTCGCGTTCGAGATGAGTTCGGCCGACTCGAGGAAGTTGTGGGCCAGCACGGGCTTGTAGAGGTTGAGATCGATCTGGCCCTCGGCCGCGCCGGCCGACACCGCGGCGTCGTTGCCGACGACCTGCTTGTGGACCTGGTTGACGGCCTCGGCGACGACCGGGTTGATCTTGCCCGGCATGATCGAGGAGCCGGGCTGGTTCTCGGGCTGTTCGATCTCACCGAGTCCGTTCCGCGGGCCCGAGGCGAGCAGGCGCAGGTCGTTGGCGATCTTGTTCAGCGAGCCCGCTACCGTGCGAAGCGCGCCATGGGCCTCGGACATCGCGTCGTGGGCGGCCTGGGCCTCGAAGTGGTTGTCGGCCTCGCGGAACTGGACGCCGGTCTCCTTCGTGATGTACTCCGCGGCGCGGCCGGGGAACTCCTCGTGGGTGTTCAGGCCGGTCCCCGTCGCGGTGCCGCCGAGCGCGAGTTCGCCGAGGTGGTCGCGAACCTGATCGACGCGAGCGAGTCCCTTCTCGACCTGCGTGCGGTAGCCGCTGAACTCCTGACCCAGCGTGACCGGGGTCGCGTCCTGCAGGTGCGTGCGGCCGGTCTTGACGACGTCGTCGAACTCCTCCTCTTTCTCCTCGAGCGCCTCGCGGAGGGTGTCGAGCGCCGGAATGACGTCCTTCTCGACGGCCTCGAGGGAGGCGACGTGCATCGCGGTCGGGATGACGTCGTTGCTCGACTGGCCGTAGTTGACGTGGTCGTTGGGGTGGACGACGCGGTCGCCGATCTCGCTGCCCATGAGCTCGGCGGCGCGGTTGGCGATGACCTCGTTGGCGTTCATGTTCGACGACGTTCCGGAGCCGGTCTGGAAGATGTCGACCGGGAACTGGTCGTCGTGTTCGCCGGCGATGACCTCGTCGGCGGCCTCGATGATCGCCTCGGCGACGTCGTCGTCGACCAGACCGAGATCGCGGTTGGCCTGTGCGGCGGCCTTCTTGACGACACCGAGCCCGCGGACGAACCGGCGGCTGAACGTGATCCCGGAGATGGGGAAGTTCTGGATCGCACGCTGAGTCTGTGCGCCCCAGTAGGCGTCCGATGGTACCTGCATCTCGCCGAGACTGTCGCGTTCGACTCTGTAGTCCTCACTCATGTGCGGAGGGTTGATGGGCAGGTGCGTAAAATCCACCGGTCTGATTTCGGGACCCAGGGAGCCACTACGAGACCGTTTTCGGCTCGTGTCTCGATTGCGTCTCACGGGGCTACGCGACCGATATTCAACAATTCAAGCATTTCACTCGGAACATAATTAATTTTGAAAACTATTAAGTGCACCCCAGCCAATCCATCGTGTGTGATTCACAGTGTCTGACGGTGATACTCTACCACGCAGAACGGTGCTCAAGGGTGCGGGGATGGCAGGAACGGCTGGAATCGTCGGCCTCGCGGGCTGTACGGGGGGCGGTGGCGACGCCACGCTCGAGGTCCTGCACGGATGGACCGGCGGCGACGGCGCCGAAGCCGCCGACGCGCTCTTTTCGGCGTTCGAGGACGAGCATTCGGACGTCGACTTCAATGAGAATCCGATCGGTGGCGGCGGAAACGAGAATCTCGATCAGACGGTCGCCAACCGACTTCAGGGCGGCGATCCGCCGAGTTCGTTCGCCGGCTGGCCGGGTGCGAACTTGGAGCAGTACGGGGACGCCGTCGGCGACATCGAGTCGGAGGTCTGGGACGAGGCCGGCCTGAAGGACGCCCACGTCGAGGAAGCGGTCGAACTCTGCCAGCACAACGACGGCTTCTCGGCGGTCCCGCTCGGCTCCCACCGCCTGAACGACCTCTTCTACAACGTCGGGGTCCTCGAGGACGCCGGCGTCGATCCGGAGTCGATCGACAGCGCTGACGCGTTGATCGATGCGCTGGACGCCGTGGAGTCGCAGACCGACGCGACGCCGTTCGCGTTCTCGCTCGCGCCGTGGTGCATCCTCCAGACGTGGGCCCAGACGATGCTCGGCGAGCACGGCTACGAGGCCTACATGAACTTCATCAACGGCGACGGCGACGAAGCCGCCGTCCGCGATACCTTCGAGAAACTCGAGGGGCTCCTCGGCTACATCAACTCCGACGCGGCTTCCGTCGACTTCACCGAGGTCAACCAAGACATCATGAGCGGCGACGCCGCGTTCATCCACCAGGGGAACTGGGCCGCCGGCGCGTACATCGCAGAGGAACTCGAATACGGCGGAGAATGGGACGCGATCCAGTACCCCGGAACGGAGGACTACTACACCCTCCACATCGACTCGTTCATCTACCCGAACGACAATCCGACGCCCGAGGATACCGCGACCTGGTTGCAGTTCGTCGGGTCCGAGACGGCGCAGGTCGCGTTCAACCAGTACAAGGGATCGATCCCGACGCTGACGGACGTGTCCACCGACGAGTTCAACGCTTACCTCACGGACACGATCGACGACTTCGACAACGCCTCGGAGAAGCCGCCGACGCTCGCACACGGCCTCGCCGTGGACACGAGCACGCAGTCCGACCTCGAGGACGTCCTTAACAACAACTTCGCGGACCCCTACGACGTCGACGGCGCGACGAGCGGCTTCATGGACGCCGTCTAACCCGTTCCAAGACTATGAAACGTTTTTTAGAACTACTGCGTAGCGTCCGGCGTAATCGAAGCGAGAGCCGGGAAAGCGAACGAGCGGGTTGCGAGCGACGCGTCAGGACGGACGGGGGGACCACCGAGAAGCGCTCGACGCTCCGTCGCTGGCTCGACAGCGACATCGTTCAATCGTCGCCGTTCTGGCTGCCGCCGTTCCTGTTGATGGGCTTTTTCGTCTACGCCGCGATCGGCTGGAACCTCCTGCTCTCGCTGACGGAGTACTCGGGATTCGGAGACCCGGACTACAGCAACCTCAGTCTGCAAAACTACTGGGCGATGCTGGACGATCCGGGGATGTGGGCGGCGACGCGGAACACGCTCGTCCTGCTCGTGGGATTCACGGTCGTGTGTCTGATCGTCGGCCTGCTGCTAGCACTCCTGCTCGATCGCGAGATCCGGTTCAGCAGGTCGTTTCGGACGATCTATCTGTTGCCGTTCGCCCTCTCGTTCATCGTCACGGCCCAGTTCTGGCGGTGGATGTACAACGTTCAAAACGGTATCGTCAACCAATTCATCGGGCTCTTCGGTCTCGGACCCTACAACTGGCTGGGGAGTCCCCGTCTCGTGTTGGGATCGGTGATCTTCGCGCTCGTCTGGCAGTTCAGCGGGTACACGATGATCATCTACCTCGCCGCGCTCCGGTCGATCCCGAACGACCAGTACGAGGCCGCACGAGTCGACGGAGCGAGCACGCTTCGGATGTATTGGCGCGTAATCGTTCCGCAGTTACGGCCGGCGACGGTTAGCGCATCTGTCGTGTTAGTGCTGTTCGCGCTGAAGGCCTTCGACTTCCTGTACGCGACCTTCGACGGCTACCGACCCCGCCGCGGGGCCGATATCCTGGCCACCAAGATGGTCCGCGAGTCGTTCGGCCGATCCGAGTGGGCGTACGGATCGTCGATCGCGCTCATGCTGTTCGCGCTGTCGCTGGCGGTCATCGCACCGTACCTGTACAATCAGTATAAGCGGGGGAACCTATGAGCGAACAATCAGTTACCACCGAGCAGGCGACGCCGACGGAACACGAGACCAGCGAGATTTCGATCGGCCAGATAGGGCTGTACGCGACGCTGATCGGTCTCATCGGGTTCTACCTGATCCCGATCGAGTCCGGACTGGTAACATCGATCAAAACGTCGACCGCACTCCAAGAGACCTTCCCGTTCCTTCCGCCGTTCTCTGCGAGCGGGATTACGTTCGAGAAGTGGCAGGTGGCGTTCGATTACCTCGCGCCCGGGATGGTCAACAGCATGCTGTTCACCATCCCGTCGACGATCCTGTGTGCGATCTTCGGCAGCATGGCCGCCTACGGGCTGACGCTCGTCAACTGGCGCGGTCAGATCGCCGTGCTTGCGCTGTTCATCGCGGGCATCTTCGTCCCGTATCAGGCGGTGATCGTCCCGCTCTTCCAGTTCTGGAGCCAGTACATGCAACTGGGCGCGCGGCTCTCGTTCCTGTGGGGCCTCCCGCTGCTCGAGCCACACTACGCGACGATCCTCGAACTGATCATCACGCACACGGCGTACGGGATCCCGATCGTGACGCTGCTGTTCCGGTCGCAGTACAAGACGATGTCCGACGAGATGATCGAGGCCGCGAGGCTCGACGGCGCGTCGGTCTGGCGGGTCTACCGACGGATCGTCCTGCCGCTGTCGATACCGATGTTCGCCGTCGTGTTCATCTTCCAGTTCACGCAGATCTGGAACGAGTTCCTGTTCTCGCTGACGATCATCGGGAGCGTCAACGATCCGGCCGCGTCCGCGACCCTCATCCTGTCCGGGCTCGGCCAGTCGCTCGAGGGAACGGACTACCCGCTCCGAATGGCGGGCGCGTTCATCACGGCACTGCCGACGCTGCTCGTCTACGTACTGTTCGCCGACAAGTTCGCGGAGGGGGTACAGACATGACCGACCGACGACTACTGGTACGAAACCGGAGGCTCTGACGATGGCAGAAACCCAACTCGACGACGTACGAAAAGTATTCACGGAAGACGACGGCAACGAGATCGTTGCCGTCAACGATGTATCGATCGACATCGAGGACGGGGAGTTCCTCGTTCTCGTCGGCCCCTCGGGCTGTGGCAAGTCGACGACGCTGCGGATGATCGCGGGCCTCGAGACGATCACGGACGGCGAGATCCGCCTCGACGACCGGGTGATCAACGACCTGCCGGCGAAAGAACGGAACATCGCGATGGTGTTCCAGTCCTACGCCCTGTACCCGCACATGACCGTTCGAGAGAACATGGCGTTCGGACTCGAGGAGTCCACCGACCTCTCGGACGACGAGATCGCCACGCGAGTCGAAGAGACCGCCGAGATGATGGGGATCGAGGTACTGCTGGACCGGAAACCCGAAGAGCTCTCGGGCGGCCAGCAACAGCGGGTCGCGCTCGGTCGAGCGATCGTTCGGGAGCCGGACGTCTTCCTGATGGACGAACCCCTCTCGAACCTCGACGCCAAGCTCCGCGCGCAGATGCGGACCGAGCTCCAGCAACTCCAGGAGCAACTCGCGACGACGACGGTCTACGTCACGCACGATCAGACGGAAGCGATGACGATGGGCGACCGGATCGCCATCCTCAACGACGGCGAACTGCAGCAGGTCGGCACGCCGCTCGAGTGCTATCACGAACCCGCGAACGCGTTCGTCGCGGACTTCGTCGGCGAACCGGCGATGAACTTCTTCGACGTGACGCGCCGCGACGCGGACGGCGACGGGGCCGTCCTCGTCGGCGAGAACCTCGAGTACACCGTCTCGGACGACATCTCGACGGCGATCGGGGATCGAAGCGAACTCGTCCTCGGCGTACGTCCGGAGGATATCGGTATCAAGCGCAGCGAGGGTGAGGCCCGGCGAGCGGACGGCCACACCGTCCCCGCGACGGTCAGCGTCGTCGAACCGACCGGCGACGAGAACATCGTCTACCTCGACTTCGGCGAGGACGAGAGCGAGACGGCCATCGTGACGATCGACGGGATGAGCCGGATCGAAGCCGGCGAACGCGTGGTCGCGCATATTCCCGAGGACGCGATCCACGTCTTCGATGCGGAAACCGACGAGGCACTCCACAACCGCCGCGTCGAGAGCACCGAGCCTCGAGCGCCGAACATCTGATCGGCGAGGACGGTCCGACGATTCTCGAGACGGGTCACAGCGGTTGATTTTCTCAATACGGCACGGATTTCGGGCCTCCGGACGCGGCTACGATTTCGGTTCGCCGCCCGATGCTCGAGCGTAGCCCACGCTGACGGCGCGGGTGCCCGCGACGAGAACGTAGGCGGCGGTCACCGCAGCGATCAGCCCCAGTACGTCACCGCGACGGACGGCCGTAACGGTGAACCAGACCGCGAGAACGACGAACGAAAACCCGACGGCCCACCGCAGGAAGTACGTCGGATCGATCAACACGGGCAGTAACGTCTCGGCCTCGACGGCCGCGCGCAGCCGTCCGGTCGAGACGCTCGCGGCTACTGCGGCCGGATACACGTACGTACACGCGATAAAGAAGAACACTGCCGCGGTCGACGAGACGAGCGAGAACAGTCCCGCGCCGTTCTCGAGCGCGAGCGCCGCCGGCGTCTCGATCAGTGACCGCGCCAGCAGGGCGATCGGTGGAACGAGTAACACGATCGACAGCGCGAGCGCCTCGAGACCGGGACGGACGACCGCTCGCACGGACGGCTGCGGTCGTTCCTCGTCGGATCCGAGGAGGGACGCCGTCGTTCCGAAGAGGACGACGAGAGCGAGGAGCGCGACGAGCGCGGGGACGAGCGCGACTATCGACGGCGCGAACGCCCCAGCGTACCGCGACCCGACCGCGATCGCGACGACGCTGACACCGCACCTGAGCAGCGCCGCCCGTCCGAGTGCGTCACTGACCGGATACCGGAGCGCATCGCTGATCATGGCCGTCCCCGGTGACGGTCCTCGGTCGGTCGGTCGATGCCGTCTGAACCCATACGGAGCGGGTGGGACGGTCGGGGCAAAAACGTCGTGGTCTCGGCCGTGATGGCAGGGAGGTCGCCGAGCGCCGAATCGATCTCGCTGTCGTCTCGGTGGTTCACGGCCGATCAGTGAAATCCACCGATAGCGCGCCGTCGCCCCGAGCGCGTTCGCGCAGTGCCACCTGCAGATTCTCCCGACTGGTTTCGTTGACGGCACGCGCGTCCGCGAGGTCGATATCGTAGATCGTCGGCGTATCCCAGGCGAACGTCCGGGAGCTGGCGGTGTCGACGGTCAGCGACGCGAGTCCGAGCCGGCGCTGAAAGATCGATCGCCGCGTCGAGACGGTCTGGATGCGATAGTACGGAATCACGGTCGTCCGGCGCTTCCAGAATCCGGTCCGGATCACGAGGTGGTCCTCGCCCACGACGTAGCCCAGGTGGGCATACCGCAGGTGTGCCGCGGGCGGCACCGCGGCGAAGGCGACCGCCGCGAGATACCAGCGCTCGAGACTCGAGACCTGCGCGAGCCCGAACGCGGCGGCGACGATGACGGCCGCGATCAGGGCGTACCGGACGAGATACCGTCGACGCGCCAGCGTCGGCGGGCTTCGGAATCGCGACGGGTCGGCGCCGGTGAGGTTCTCGGCGAATTGGCGGATGCGAGATGCGGCGGCGAGGGGCACGGCTGACTGGCTGCCGCCGCTACTGTCGGGGCCGTAGCCGGCGGTCTCGACCCAGAGACCGGCGTAGCCGAGCAGTCGCTGGATCGGATTGTCGGTGATCGTCACCGCCTGAATCTTGTCGGCGGGGATCGAGCCGCTGTAGCGCTGGAACAGTCCCCGTTCGTAGACGAAGTCCTCGTCGGCCCGTCCCAGTCGGAAGTCGTAGTACGCGACGAACGTGTAGCCGACGTTGAGGACGTACGTGACGACGATCCCGTTGACGAGCGAAACCAGCGTCAGGATGCCGTAGCTCCCGACGGAGCCGCTCTCGAGGTCCGCCGGCCCGCCGAGGGGCTGTGCGACGGCGAGCAGGTACTCGACGATCGCATCGCTCGCGATGAAAAAGAGGAACAGCAGCCCGGCACCGGCCGCGGGCCGGAACGAGGAGAGCGAGTACAGCAGTAGCTCCCGGGGCTCGAGAGCGAACAACTGCTGCCGGCGGGATCGCTCGGGCGCTGGCTCCGCGGGCGTTCGGTCCGCGGACGGCGACGACCCGGGTTCGGAATTCGGTTGGGAATCCGCCGTCGCGCTCCCGGCTCGAGGCGAGTCCGCTGTCGGAGCAGGCGATCCGTCTGCGGTGCCGGCGGTAGGATCGTCGATATCCGCGTCAGCGGCGCTCTGGGTGGCTTCCGACTCCCCGCCGGTCGCCTCTCGCTCCCGGCGGCGCCGTTTCACCTCGGCGGTCCGGCGGCGGATATCGCGCTGCAACCGGTTCGCTTCGTCCTCGCTGACGAACCGCAGCGTCGCCTCGGTCTCGCCACCGCCGGCGGTCTCGATCGAGACGACGGCGAGTCCGAGCGCTCGCTGGAGGACGCCCCGCGCGACGTCGACGTTCTGGATGCGACCGTAGGGGATCTCGCGAGAGCGCCGGGAGAGCACGCCCGACGTGACGTCGAACGTGTCCGAGGTGACCTCGTAGGAGAACCGATAGTAGTACGCGATGCCGTAGCCGACGCCGACGACGAGTCCGATCGGCGCCAGCACGAACGTCCAGCCGACGTCGACGAAGTCGAAGACGCTCGAGAGAATCATGACGGCGAAAAACGGCATCGAGAGGCCGGTGATCCCGCGCTGGATGGCCAAGGAGACGGCGCTGAGCGGGTGGAGGCGATTCATCTCAGACGGCGTCCTCCGCCTCGCTCTCGACGGCCAGTTCGCGGAGCGTGTCCTGTAGGCTCCGGGCCCGATCCGGCGTCAGTCCCGGGATCCGAACGTCGGCGTTCCGAGACCCGGCCGTGTAGACGACGACGCTCGAGAGTCCGAGTACCCGCTCGACGGGGCCGAACTGGGTGTCGACGTGCTGAACCCGGACGAACGGGACGGCGGTCTCGACGAAGGTGACGACGCCTCGCTCGAGGTAGAGCGCGTCGTCCTGCAGTTCGAACTGCCAGACCTGATAGAGGCGGATGGCATAGACGATTCCGAGGACGAGCGCGAGCGCGACGACGATGCCGATCGCGACCGGCGGTACGGCGACCAGCCACTGGTCGAGGGCGGCGAGGGCGACGGCGAGGACGACCGCCGCGAGCGCGCCGCGGGCGATCCAGAGCAGTCGAATGCGGGGATGAAGCGACTCCATGTCCGTATCATGTCAAGACTGAGGGATAAACTTACGGTTCCGAGCGGCCCCACGGCGCAGCGATCGGAATCACCGACGGGGACGGCGTCTCGAGCGCGAACGAGTCTGCGGTGTGGACCAATGTGAATCAGTCGCGGATGAGGATCGGGCGAGTCAGTCGGCGACGGGAGACGGTGCCAATTAGTCGGCAGTGGGAACCGTGAGCACCGGCACCGACGCCGATCGGTGGACCTGCTCGGTGACGCTCGTCGGCGACAGGTACCGTCGGAGGCCGGATCGGGTCGGTTCGCCGACGACGATGAGGTCGACGTCGTTGTGACTCGCGTACAGGGCTATCTCCTCGGCCGGATCGCCGTAGCGGAGTTGCTTCGCGACCGACACGTCGGTTTCGTCGGCGACGTCACCGACTGCATCTAGCGCCGCTTCGGCACTCGCTTCCCGTCGCTCGACCCGTACGTCCCAGTGGTCGACGGACGCGGTCATCCGAACGACCGACAGCGCGTCGACTCGAGCGTCGTGACGGGCGGCCAGCGAGACGGCCGCCGCGCCGACGCCGTCGTCGGTATCGCCGTCGACCGCGACGAGGATGCGGTCGAACGACCCGGGGTCGCTCGCCGTTCCGCTTGCCGACCCGCGATCCTCGAGGACTGTCGGTTCCGTCGTTCCCAGAGATGACGATGCCATTAGTACGTAACACGGGCGGGATCGATATATAATTGTCCAGAAAACCGTTCAATCCCTTTCGACTTTTCACATTCCAACGGAATTTCGCGTCGTGAATTCGATTCACGGCGTGAAAGCGGCGCTCCTGATCGGTTCTCGCTCCGCTATCGGGCGCCAGAATCGAAGCGCTGCTCGTCATCGGTGGTAGGTCGGACGAGAACGGACTCGTGCCCGCTCCGACGGCACGGCACTGAGAGCGTAGCGAAGACGTACCGTCCCTACTGGTCGGCCTCGAGGTCCTCGTACTCCTCGGGCGTGTACGTCGAGAGTTCGAGAGCGTGGATGTCGGTCGTCATGTGATCGCCGAGCGCGTCGTACACTTCCTGATGTTGCTGGACGAGCGACAAGCCGTCGAAGACCGGCGAGACGACCGTCGCGGCGAGGTGGTCCTCGTCGTGTTCGTCGCGCGCGTGAGTGACCGTCGCCTCGGCGTCCTCGAGATTCGATTCGATGAGTTCCTCGACTGCGGTCGGGTTCATACTGGACAACTGAACCGCTCGAGCCAAAAGTACCGCGGTCGCGGCCAGTGAGACGGTGATCCGGGCGATTCAGAACGGCGTATCCGGCGGGACGTCCCGGCCCGAGGACCCATCGTCGGCTAGCCCATCGAGGCCGGTGCTCACGGAGACGTGATCGATCGCGTCGATCTCGTCGGGGAGCCGCCGCTGGATCGCCTGGGTCGTCATCGGGCTGACCCCGCAGCCGCTGCACGCGCCGCTGAGATTGATCGAAACGCGGCGTTCGTCCAGATCGACGTCGGTGATCGAGGAGTCGCCGCCGTGCATCTCGATCTGGGGGAAGTTCCGTCGGAGGAACAGCGATACCGCTTCGCGGACCGCGTCCTCGGGGGACTGCTCCGTGTCGGACTCGCTCATGGGAGAGACGAGGGACTGGAGCGATATATACTGTCGGGCAAAGGGTCCCACGTGTCGGAAACGGCATGGACCGAGCGGCTGCGAGCCGTCCGACCCGATGGCGGCGACTTTATGCTGACTCGAGACCCCGTCCCCGATATGTCACTGGCAGCCGAGACGCGCCGAGCGGTCGACCGCCGTCCGTTCCTCCGGACCGCCCTGCGAGCCGGCGTCGTCAACTACACCGCCGCCGCCCGGTCGCTCGCGGTCGACGGCGAGACCGACGCGATCGCGACGGCGCTGCGCCGGTACGCCGACGAGTTGCCGTCGCACGAAACCGAGTCGCGGGACGTCCGCGTGCGGATGGAGAGCGGGATCGGGCGGCTCGAGGCGGGAGAACCGGACGGCGACGCGCTCGTCACGGTCGATGGCGCGGCTTTCGGTCCCGACGGTGGCGACCGGACCGCTCTCGTCGCGACCGGTGACGTCGACACGTCCGCGCTCGCCGACGCGCTCGCGCGACTCTCCGTCGATGATATTGCACCCGAAGCGGCCGGCGTCGCCGACGGAACGCTGGTAATCGTCGTCGACCGCCTCGAGGGAGCGAATGCCCTCCGAGCGATCGAAGACGCGCTCGAGCGAGCGACCGTTTGGTCCGAGTAACGACCGAGAATAGACCCGCCGATCGCTCGTTCGGACCCGTTTTCGGACGCTCAGTTACGCGCGTCGCTATCGTACGCCTCGCTGAACTCCCGTTCGCGTCGGATGAGTTCTTCGACGCCGTGCTCGAGGAGGACGTCGCCGAGCATCGTCGCCCGGTAGTACGCGTAGAGCCCCTCGCTGTCGCGGTCGGTCCGCACGCGTTTCTCGACGAGTCCCACGTCCCGGAGCTTCCCGAGATGGTAGTGGAGCGTGCTGTCGTCGACGTCCAGGACCGAATCGAGTTCCGTGGGGGTCAGTTCGTCCGTGTGAGCGAGCCGGTAGAGGATCTCGAACCGAGTCCGGTTCCCGACCGCGGCCTGCATCTCGAGGTACTCCTCGAGCGAGAGTACGCTTCGCTCCGGGAGGAGGTCGGCCGGATCCTCCGGGGCGTCGTCGGTGATCCGCGTGCGTTTCGTCCCCATCGTACCGAGGAGTACTCGCGCTCGACTCTTAGTCCTTGTCAAGCCAGCCATTGCTGAAAACACAGTCTTTTATATACTGCGGCTCGGATCGTTCCGAACGTGGCCCGGAAAATTACGAGAGAGGTCGTCGCGAATCGACTCGGTGACGTGGCGTACGATCGGTTCCTCCTCTATCTGATGGGGCCGTACAAGTCGTTCAACCTGAACTACGTGTTGAGCGACGAGGAACTCGAGGAGATTTCGGTCGAGGACCTGCCCGGCCCGTTCAGGAAACTCTTCCAGAACGAGGACGCGATCGACGAGGCGGCGGCCCTGCTCCGGCGGGTGCAGGGGACGCTTCGGACCGACCCGGGGGTAAACGCCTTCCTCGCGGTCGATGTCGACATCGACACCGACGAGATCGATGCAGTGACCCAGAGCATCGAGTACGCGCGACGGGCGAACGCGACCGTCTTCGTCCTCCCCTTCCTCGGACACAACTTCGGCGTGGGGGAGGAAGCGGGGAGTATCCTCGAGAACGTCGCCGAGACGCACGGCGAGAGGATCGTCTTCGTTCACGAGGCGAACGTGACCAGCGAGATGATCCGGTCGGCGCGACGTCGCTGGGACCTCCGGATCGAAACGTACGGGACGGAGACGGAACTGATCGATACGGTGCGTCGGTTCGTCGTCACGACGATGAATCGCGAGCGGTTCGGCGATCTCGAGGCCCTCGAGTGACGGCGAGCGGCCGATTTCGCGGACGGTCGTTGCGGAGGCGGCTCGCGGACGGTCGATACGGAGGCGGCTTCGGACCGGCGGAACTGACTTGTGTCTCATACCGAACTGTCGTGTATGTTGATACAGGCGGCCGCGGAGTCGACGGCCGAACCGATCCCCAGAACGATCCTCTCCGAATTGATCGACGACGCGGTCACCGCGATTCCGAAGGTCATCTCCGGGGCACTCTTCCTGGTGCTCGCCTACTTCGTGATCAAACTCGCGCTCTTGCTCACGCGGTCCGTCCTCGAGCGGATGCACCCCGCCGACCAGACGCTCATCGTGGACCTCTCCGTGACGATCGTCGGCCTGTTCCTCTGGTTCGGCGCTGTGCTGGCGTTTCTGAAAATCGTCGGGCTGGGCGACGTGGCGGCCAGTCTGGGGACCGCCGGCGGGTTCGTCGGGTTGGGCGTCGCGTTCGCGCTCAAGGAGATGATCGCCGATACGGTGGCAGGCGTCTACCTGCTCCGTGATCCGGACTTCGAGGTCGGCGATACCGTCGAGACGGCGTCGGTCACGGGGACGGTCACGCGGATCGACCTCCGCAAGACGCGAATTCGAGCCGACGACGAAACGCTGGTCGTGCTCGCCAATCGCGACGTCGAGAAGAAGTGGACGAAGCAGCCGACTAGCGTGGGCGACGCGCAGGCCACTCCTCGCGCGGAATAGCGAGTGAGACGTAACCGCCCTACTCTCGATCGATCCCGGGGAAACCGCGGCGATTCACGTCTCCGTTCGATACCAATCGGGCTCGCCGACGAGCCGAACGGACCCGCGTTCCGGATCGTGACCGATCGCCCCCGCGTCCTCAAGTCGGGGGATATCGACGTGGACGAGCCGAATTCGAAGCCGGGTGGGTTCGAGGGACTCTCCGTCGTCGCTCGCGAGCGCGTCGACGAGTTCGTCGACGGTCGCGCCGTCGGGTCGGGACTCGAGGTGTGCGACGAGTCGATGGCGACGCTGCCTCGATTCCCACCGAATCTCGGCGGGGGTCGTGCCGGCGTCAGTGCAGACAGCTGCGGAGACGGGGACGTCGTTTCGAATCATTCTCGCTCACGGCTTCGTCCGATACTGAAAAATGGATTCTGACGAATGCGTCCAAACGTCTCGTCGGGTTCGTCACGCGGCGCGTCGTGAAAGGGGAAGCGCCGCGTTCGGGCGGCATCACACCGTTTAACTGTCGTCCGGGGGAAGTGAGGGTAATGACCCTGCACGTGACGAACACGTTGACGGGCGAGAAAGAGCCGTTCGAGCCACGGGATCCCGAGAACGTTCTCCTCTACTACTGTGGCCTGACGGTCTCGGACCCGCCACACCTGGGCCACGCGCGCTCGTGGGTCCACGTCGACGTCATGCACCGTTGGCTCGAGCACCTCGGCTACGACGTGCGTCACGTCGAGAACTTCACCGACGTCAACGAGAAGATCGTCGCCCGCGTCGGCGAGGACGATATCGGCGAGAGCGAGGCTGACGTCGCCGAGACCTACATCCAGCGGACGATCGACGACATGCGCTCGCTGAACCTCCTGCGGGCCGAGGTCTACCCCCGCGTCTCCGAACACGTCCCCGAGATCATCGACCTCGTCGAGACCCTGATCGAGAAGGGCTACGCCTACGAGTCCAACGGCTCGGTCTACTTCGACGTGAGCGGGTTCGACGAGTACGGCAAGCTCTCGAATCAGGAACTCGACGAGATCGAGTCTCAGGGAGACCCTGACGAGCGAACCGAGAAGCGCAATCCCGCGGACTTCGCGCTCTGGAAGGCCGGTGGCGTCGACCCCGAGGCGGTCGAAGAGCACCGCCACGAGGGCGTCGACCACGGCAGCGATCCGCCGAAAGGGCTGATCTGGGACTCGCCGTGGGGCGAGGGTCGCCCCGGTTGGCACATCGAGTGCTCGGCGATGAGCATGACCCACCTTGACGAGACCTTAGATATCCACGTCGGTGGTCGCGATCTGGTCTTCCCCCATCACGAAAACGAGATCGCACAGTCGGAAGCCGCGACGGACCAGCAGTTCGCGAACTACTGGCTCCACTGCGAACTGTTCCAGATGGACGAGGAGAAGATGTCCTCGAGCCTGGGCAACTTCGTCACGGTCGCGGAAGCGATCGACCGTTGGGGGGCGAATATCATGCGGACGTTCCTGACCGCTGGCTCCTACAACAGCCAGCAGCTCTATTCGGACGAAACGATCGCCGAAGCCGAAGAGCGGTGGGAGCAACTCGAGCGGGGCTACGAGGCGGCCGTCGAGGCGCTCGACTCCCCGGCGGCGAGTTCGAAGGTCACGGACGAGTCCTTGCGTGACGAGGTCGACGGCGCACGCGAGGCGTTTACGACCGCGATGAACGACGATTTCAACACGCGGGAGGCACAGTCCGCGCTGCTGTCGGTCGCCACGGCGATCAACCGCCATCTCGAGGACGCGACCGACGATAGCGGGCGGGACACCGAGACCGACGGCTACGACTACCGCGGGCTTCGGCGGGCCGTCGAGACGCTGGAGGAATTGGGCGAAATTCTCGGGCTCTCCTTTACCGGCGAGACGACCGGTTCCGCGGAACTCGCGGGCGACGTCGTCGACCTCGTGCTCGACGTCCGCGAGCGAGAGCGCGAGGCCGGCAACTACGAGCGCGCCGACGAACTGCGCGACGAACTCGAGGCGCTGGGAATCGAAGTCCAGGACACGGACGACGGCTCGACGTATCGGCTGCCCTCCGGCGAGTGACGGCTCGGCCTCCGCAGAGGGGCCCGTCCCTGTCGTGTTCGATTGATGATCCGGTTGACAGTACTGTCGACTGACCAGTGTTCTGCGTGAGACAGTCCCGTTAGCAACATGTCTCAAGTAGGTGGCGCTCATGGAGAACGTCATGACAGCTGGCTCGTTCGTCGCGACCGGGTTCGATGCTCTCCCGGCACGCGTCGCTATTCTCGACGACGAGGGTGAAATCGTCTACACGAACCAGACATGGGATTCGTTCGGCGCTGAACAGGGTCTGGCCGAGGACGCGGGCGGGATCGGCAGTAACTATCTCGCGGTCTGCGAAGCCAGCGACGATCCCGATGCGACGGCGACGGCGCGGGGCATTCGGGCAGTCGCGACCGGCGAACGAGCGGAGTTCTCCCTCGAGTACCCTTGCCACGCGCCGGGCGAGGACGGCTGGTATATGATGCAGGCGACGCCGTACGAGCACGACGGCGACGCGTACGTGCTCGTCATGCACGTCGATATCACCGAGCGACGGCTGCTCGAGCAGCGGAACAGGGATCAGGCCGAACGGATGGAATCGTTCGCGAAACTGCTCTCGCACGACCTGCGCAATCCGTTATCGGTCGCTCTGGCGCACGCGGAGATGCTCGAGTCGGACGACGACGTCGGCCTCGAAGCCGACGGCGACGATCCCAGTCCGTTGCGCTCGTCGCTCGAGCGCATGGAGTCGATCATCGACGACGCGTTAGTGCTCGTCACCACCGACGAGGTCGAGGAGACCGAACTGATTCCGCTCGCGACGGCGGTCGAAACCGCGTGGGCGAACGTCCGAACGGGGGCGGCGACTTTCTCGGTCCGCGACGACGTCGCGATCCGCGCGAACGCCTCGCTCGTGAGCCATCTCTTCGAGAACCTGTTCCGAAACGCCGTGGACCACGCGGGCGACGACCCGCACGTCGAGATCGGGGCACTCGAGAGGGACACCGGGACCGAGAGCGCTCTCGATCCGGCGGGAGGGAACGGCCTCGAGGAAGCGGTCGCGGACTGGCCGGGCGAGACGACCGCGTTCGACGGGTTCTATATCGAAGACGATGGACCGGGGATTCCGGCCGACCGGCGCGAACGGGCGTTCGAGTCGGGGTACTCGGGCGACGGCGGATCCGGCTTCGGCCTCGCGATCGTTCGGACGGTCGCCGACGCACACGGCTGGTCCGTTTCGGCGACGACCGGGTCTAACGGCGGTGCCAGATTCGAGGTTCGTGGCGTCCCGATGATCGGTCCGTGAGGGAGACGTGTCGCCGACTCGAGCGGTCATCAGGACGTGAAGACCACCGCGGCGCTTATTTCTTCGACGCTGGTCGGAGTGAGTGATATGGATCGACGGCAGTTCATCGGCGCGCTCGCGGTCGGCGGTCTCGGAACGGCGGCCGGCTGCCTCAGTGACGTCGTCGACGACGCGACGACGTTTTCCGCGGCACCGGCGCGCGTCGGCGAGGACGCGACGGCGGAGGTCGGCTACGAGTACGAAGGCACGAGAAAACGGCTCGACGAGGAACGCGTCGGCGGCGAGGCCGTCGAGGCGACGAGCTACGTCAGCACGTACGCTCGAGCGATCGATCTGCCGGCCGATCGATTCGGCGAGGAGCCGGTTCGATCCGGCGCGTTCGGCGTGCTCACGACGCCACAGGTCCGCGTCGGTGACGAGGACTTCAACCCGGTCAGCGACCTCTCGAACCGCGAGATCGCCGGCCGCCTTCAGGGCCACTACGAGGAACTCGAGATCGATCGAGCCGTCGGCGGCCGCGCGCTCGAGGCGCTGGGCGAACGCTTTTCGGTCCAGTCGTACGCCGGCACGGCGATGCTGCAGGGCGAGTACGAGGTTGACGTCGTCCTCGACATCGTTCAGCGCAACCACGAGGACGATCATATCGTCGTGGCCGCCGTCTACCCCGCCGACGACGTTTTTCCCGGCGGGTCAGAGCAGGGGCGAATCGACACGCTGGTCCGCGGTCTCGAGCACTACGACGATCTCGAGGTCGATCTCGTCGAGAACGGTGCGGACGGCGGGGAGGAGTGACCGAGATCGCGTTCAGAGGCCGATCGCGGCGGCGATCGAGAGCCCGCTCGCGAGCGCGCCGAGCAGGTAGCCGCCGATCGCGCCGCCGTTGAGCAGCGGCAGTCCGGCGTGGGCCCGCCCCTCGAGGACCATGTACATGAGCGCGAGCAGGCCGGCGATCGTTCCGAGCGCCGCGCCGAGCGCCGGCAGATTCAGCGCGATCAGTGGAACGTCGATGGTACCGACGTCGAGGAAGGCGGCCGCGCTGGCGACGAGGACCGTCGGAATGACGGCGTCTCCGAGCCCGATGAACAGCGCGTCGCGGTCGAGCGCCCCGTTCTCGGCCGGTCCGTCGTCTTCGGCCGTGGCGGTATCGTCGGTTTCGGCTGCATCGCTGCCGGTCATCTCGCCGGCGGTGTCGCCAGCGGTGGTGTTGCCGGAGGTGGCTCCGGGAGTATCGCCGCCAGTCTCGCTGGACTCGGCCTCGGTGCCGCCGTCCTCGAGGACGTCGTCGGTGCTACCGGCCGCGCGGTAGGAGTAGGAGAGGGTCATCGGGACGACGAGGACGACGGGAATCTTGAGATCCATCACGCCCTCGGCGAGGTCGAGCATGTGTTCGGTGCCGTAGACGCTGATGGCGTCGTAGATCGCGAGCACCGAGAGCAACAGCAGCGCGGGGAGAAGGCCGAAGCTGATCCCGAACAGGGCGGCGGCACCGGCACCCATCACGACGCCCGCGCCGTCGATGACGTACCACTCGGGATACCACAGCAGCGCGCCGCCGACGGCCAGCGAGGCGGCGATCGCGAGGCCGCTCGCGACTCCCTCGGAGACGAACGGCCCGACGATCGAGGGGACGAGTTCGGCGAAGACGTACCACGAGATCATCACGCTGACGCCGATGAGCAGGAGCCTGATGAGGCGGTCGAGGTCGTACTTGAATGCGGCGAGCATGAGTCCCGTCGCGACGAGCATGACGCCGACGTAGAGGATGCTATTAGTCGGATCCTCGGGGTTCTCGACGGCCTGCCGACCCGATTCGGTGAACGGGTCGACCAGCGCCAGCGCGCCGAGCTGGACGCCGAGAAACAGGAGGACCGTCGCGCCGACAGCGGCGAGGATCCGGGTTCGGTCGTTCATGGCGCGGGGTTTGCACCCCGCTCCTATTGGCTTTTCCACTTCGCGGTCGCCGAAAAAAGCGGACGAGTCTCAAACGGAACACGGCCGGACCGTAACTCTACCGCGCGTACAGCGTCGATCCGACCAGCGACGGCAGGTGGACGCCGTCGTCGGGCGTCACCGCCAGATAGGGCCGCGAGACGGGCCCGAAGACGTCGACGACGCGGCCGACCGTCTCGAGGTCGTCGTCGATGACCATCGTCCCGATGTCGTCACGATGGCCGTCGATATCGGTGTCGCTCCCGCCGCCGTCGACCTCGTCCGCCCGCAGGATCGCGAGCCCCTGTGCGGTACGGACGACTGTGCCAACCCGATGCATGTTACTCACGCATCGCGACGACGTACGCCGCGACGGCCTGGACGAGGTCGTTCTTCGTCGAGTCGTCGGCCCCGCGAACGACGACCCGCCCCCGATCGGCCCAGTGCTCTCGAGAGTAGGCTTTGTCCCGCTCGATCGTGGCGTCGTACCCGATCTGCTGGACGGCCTTCGCGATCTCGTCGACCGTCGGCTCCTCGACTGCCAGGTCCTCGGACACGCGCCGTCCCTCGGCCCGCGAGAGGGCCGCATCGAGATAGGCGGGCCAGATGACGTTCTCGACCATGCGCTTTCCTGGGAGGTCCGGCGAGTAAACCCTTTTCAAAACGATACGTCGGCGGACGACGGCAGCGGAAACGGTCGGAACGGGACGGAGACGAAGATAGCGGGTTATCGTCGCCGAACGGCGGCTCCGACAACGGCCAGCAACGCGACCAGCGCGGCGGGGACGCCGAAGCCGGGAATGGCGCTCTCACCGCTCGTGTCGTCACCCTCGTCGCTCCCGTCGCTGCTCTCGTTTGCCGCCTCGAGTTCGTCGCTCGCCTGCTCGTAGGCCTCGGGGTGGACCGTCTCGACGATGTCCACGATCGCGGTGACGATCTGCGGCGCGGGCTGACTCATCTGGTTCGCGTTAACGGCGAGGACGTTGTCGTCCTGGTACGCCGTCGTCGCCCGAACCGACTCGTGAATCGGCGGCTCCTCCCTGTCGTCGGGATAGACGATCCAGTCGGGGTTCTCGTCGACGACCGTTTCGGGATTGATCGTGCCGTAGCCCTCGATCCCGGCGCGTTCCGCCACGTTTTCGAGACCCGCCGTCGTCATCGCTTCGTGGATGAACGTCCCCGTTCCGGCGGTGTAGCCGTCGCCCATCGCGTAGTACGCCAGCGGACGATCTTCATCCTCGAGCGCCGTTTCGACGATCTCGAGTTGCTCGTCCATCCAGTCGACGGTCTCCTCGGCACCGTCGCACTCGCCGGTGAGTTCGCCGGTCGTTCGGACGTTCTCACGGACGTCGTCGAGCGATTCGGCGTTCGCGAAGTGATAGACGGTGAGACCGGCGTCGCGGAGTTGCTCGACGTTCCCCTCGTCCGTCGCGTTGGCGGCCAGGACGAGGTCGGGGTCGAGATCGACGACCCGTTCGGGGACGAGCTGGTACGTATCGGTGACGGCCGTTCGATTCCCGAGTTCGAGGCCGCTCGTCGCCGGGTTGTCCGGCATTCCCACGAGGCGATCCTCGGCACCGATTTCGAACACCGTCTGGGCGTCGCTCGGCTGAAGCGCGACGACCGACTCGGGTTGCTCCTCGAGCGTGATCGTCTCGCCCGTGGCGTCGGTCGCCTCGAGCGGGAACTCGCACTCGACGGTCGATTCGGTCTCGCCGTTCGACTGTCCGGCTGCAGCGGGTGCGAACGCCGAAACGGCGATCAGTACGGCCAAGAGGACGGGGAGGTATCGTCGCATCGCACCATCCTCCACCCTACTTCAACAAATATTTGCCCACTGCAAGTTTGGTTGTCGTATGTATCGACCGGCCCGAACGGCGGCGTGGTCGGCCGGACTGGTCGTCCTGCTCGTCGCCGTCACCCTCGCCAGCGCCGCACTCGGCCCGGTCAGGATCGACCCCCTCACGGTCGGGATGGCGATGTTGAACGAGATCGTCGTCCCCGTCGGCGTGACGGTCGGCAGCGCCTCGGTTCCCGTCCTCGGCGTCTCGGTTCCGGTTCCCGGGCTCGAGTACGCCGCGATTTTTTCCTTTGACGTGCCCGAGACCCGCCAGATCATCGTCGCGGACATTCGGTTGCCCCGAATCGCGCTCGCGGCGACGGTCGGGCTCGCACTCGCTGCGGCGGGGACCGTGATGCAGGGGTTCTTTCGAAACCCCTTGGCGGATCCGTCGATCATCGGCGTGTCGTCGGGTGCCGCCGCGGGAGCGGTCGCCGCGATCGCGTTTCCGGCCCTGATCCCGTTCGGCGGCCTCCACCTCTCGGCGTTCGTCGGCGCGCTCGGGACGGCGTTTCTCGTCTACGCGATCGCGACCGACGGCGGCCGGACGCCGGTCGCGACGCTGTTGCTCGCGGGCGTCGCGGTTCAGGCCTTCCTCGGCGCGATGATCTCCTACATGCTCGTCCACAGCGGCGACTCGCTCAGGGAGGCCGTCTTCTGGATGATGGGCCATCTCAACAACAGCCAGTGGAGCGACGTGCGGTTCGCCCTGCCGGTCACGCTGGTCGGCGTCCTCGTCCTCTGTGCGTTCCGGCAGGAGCTGAACGTCCTCCTGCTCGGCGAGGAAGACGCCCACCACCTCGGGATCGAGGTCGAGCGGACCAAACTGCTCTTACTCGCGCTCGCGAGCGTCGTCACCGCGGCCGGCGTCGCGGTCGCTGGCGTCATCGGCTTCGTCGGCCTCGTCGTCCCGCACATCATGCGGCTGATCGTCGGCCCGGACCACCGGATCCTGTTGCCGACCAGCGCGCTCGCCGGCGCGTCGTTCCTCGTCGCGACCGACACGCTCGCCCGAACCGGGCCGGCCGTCGTTCCAGTGGGTATCATCACGGCCGCGCTCGGCGCACCGTTCTTCCTGTTCCTGCTCACCCGCCGGGAGGTGCACTCGCTGTGACCACCTCAGACCGCAGATCCGAGGTCGACGGGGCCGATCCCGAGCCGGCAACGGTCTCGGTCGCGAACTGCTCGCTCTCCTTCGGCGACCTCTCGGTGCTCGAGGACGTCTCTCTCACGATCGAGCCGGGCGAGTTCGTCGGCTTCGTCGGTCCGAACGGGGCCGGAAAGACGACGCTGCTTCGCCTCATCAGCGGCGCGCTCGAGCCCGATTCCGGAACCGTCTCGATCGACGGCGTCGACGTCCACGACCTCTCCTCGCGGGACTCGAGTCGGCTCGTCTCCGTCGTCCCGCAGGACACGACGCTCTCGTTTTCCTTCCCGGTTCGCGACGTCGTCGAGATGGGGCGTCATCCGCACCGCTCGCGGTTCTCCTCGCCGACGCCCGAGGACCGCGACGCGGTCGAACGCGCCCTCGAGCGGACGCGAACGGCAGATCTCGCCGACCGACCGATCGACGAGGTCAGCGGCGGCCAGCGTCAGCGGGTCGTGCTCGCGCGGGCGATCGCCCAGGAGACGCCGGTCATGCTGCTCGACGAGCCGACGGCGAGTCTGGACGTCAACCATCAGGTCGAGACGCTCGAGCTGGTCCGCGAACTGGTCAACGGGGGTCGGACCGTGATCGCGGCGATCCACGATCTGGACCTGGCGGCGCGGTACTGCGATCGGCTCGTGATGCTCGCCGACGGAGCGGTCAGCCGGGACGGGCCGCCCTCGGCGGTGCTGACCGGCGACGCGCTCGCGGCGTCGTTCGACGCGAACGCGGTGGTCACGCCGAACCCGGTGACGGGGACGGAAACGGTGACCGCGTTCGCGAACGACGCCGAATCAGTGCCGCTCCCGGATCGGGTACACGTGCTGGGAACGGGAACGGCCGCCGCTGGCGTCATCGCCCGACTCACGGCCGCGGGTATCGAGGTCACGCTCGGGCCCGTCTCGAGGGGCGACGCGGCGGCGGAGACGGCCCGTTCGCTGGGGATCGATGCGCTCACGCTCGAACCGTTCACGCCCCTCTCGGCCGACGATCGCGCCGAGGCGGAGCGACTGGTGGGCGACGCTGACGTGGCGGTCCGTGCGGCGATCGACGGCTCTGACGGGGAGATCCTCGACCGATTACGCCTCGACGGCTCGACGCCGCTCGTGCTCGTCACGGCGGGAGCGGCCGGCGGCGAAGAGACCGACGCGGAGACGGCGCTGCGAACCGGCGACCGACGGATCCGAGAGCGAGCGCTCGCGGCGACGCCGGAGACGGTTCTCGAGGCGGTTGCCAAGGCGGCCGCGAAGGGGTCGCGATCGGCCTCGTCGGCCGACGAGGCCGACGACTGAGGGGGCTGACCGGCGCGCGGCGAGCCGGACTGGACGGTTTTTTACCCCTCCGCCACCGAGTGGCCGCCAATGACCGACTACGATTACGAGTCTCTCGGACTCGTCGCCGGGCTGGAGATTCACCAGCAACTCGATACGGCGACGAAGCTGTTCTGCCAGTGTCCGACCGAGCTTCGCGAGCCCGAGGAGTCGACGCGCGGCTTCACGCGCTACCTCCATCCCACCCGGAGCGAACTGGGCGAACTCGACGATGCTGCCGTCGAGGAGAGCAAGGTCGAACGCGAGTTCGAGTACCTCGCCTACGACACGACCTGTCTCGTCGAGGAGGACGATGAACCCCCGCACGAACTCGACGAGGAGGCCCTCGAGACGACCCTCGAGGTCGCCCAGCTCATGGACATGAAGCCGGTCGATCAGGCCCACGTCATGCGCAAGATCGTCGTCGACGGCTCGAACACGACGGGCTTCCAGCGCTCGTCGCTGATCGCCACCGACGGCGCGATCGAGACCAGCGAGGGGACCGTCGGGATCGAGGACATGCTGCTCGAGGAGGAGAGCGCCCAGCGCGTCGAAGAGACCGACGACGGGGTGCGCTACAGCCTCGACCGATTGGGGATTCCGCTGGTCGAGATCGGGACGAGCCCGGACATCTCGAGCCCCGAGCAGGCGCTCGAGGCGGCCGAACGGATCGGGATGTTGCTGCGCTCGACGGGGAAGGTCAAGCGGGGACTAGGGACGATCCGCCAGGACGTCAACGTCTCGATCGAGGAGGGCGCGCGCGTCGAGATCAAGGGCGTCCAGAGCCTCGACGACATCGACGACATCGTCCGCAACGAGGTCGCTCGACAGGCCGAACTCGTCGAGATCGCCGACGAGTTGCGGGACCGCGAGGCCTCCGTGGGCGAGGTTCGGGACGTGACCGACGTCTTCGAGGACACCGATAGCGGCGTTATTTCGGGGGCACTAAATTCGGGCGGGTCCGTCACCGCGGTCCCGCTCTACGGCTTCGACGGTATCGTCGGTCGCGAGATCGCGCCCGACCGCCGCCTGGGGACCGAGTTCTCGGACCACGCGAAGCGCCACGGCGCGGGCGGCATCTTCCACACCGACGAACTGCCTGCGTACGGCGTCACGGAGGACGAGGTCGCGGCCCTGCGCGATGCGGTTGGTGCCGGCCCCGACGACGCCGTCGCGATCGTCGCTGCCGATACCGAAGTCGCGGAGTCGGCCATCGAGGCCGCCGCCGAGCGCGCGGAAACCGCACTCGAGGGCGTCCCCGAGGAGACCCGCGGCGCGAACGACGACGGGACGACCCGGTACCTGCGACCGCTGCCCGGCGCGGCGCGGATGTACCCCGAGACGGACGTACCGCCGGTCGAGCCGGACCCGAGCGAAGTGCCCGAGCCCGAACTGCTCACCGAGAAAGTCGATCGCTATCAGGTGGAGTACGGCCTCGGCGAGGGGCTGGCCGAACAGGTCGCCTACGGCGAGTACATGCCGCTGTTCGAGGACGTCGTCGCCGAGGGCATCGATCCGACGCTGGCCGCGACCACGCTCGAGTCGACGCTGACCGAACTCCGGCGCGACGACGTGCCCGTGGAGACCCTGACTCGGGGCCACCTCGAGGGCGTCCTCCGCATGGTCGAGGCGGGCGATCTCCCCAACGAGGGCGTTCCGGACCTGCTCACGGCGCTGGCCGAGGAGCCGGATCGGACGGCCGAGGAGGCGGCCGAAGACGCCGGGCTCGGCGGCGCCGACGAGGACGAGGTCCGGGAGGCGATCGCCGAGGTCGTCGAACGAAACGAAGGACAGGTCGAAGAAGAGGGAATGCAGGCCTTCTCGGGACTCATGGGCGAGTGCATGGGCGCGCTCCGCGGGAAGGCGGACGGCGACCTCGTGAGCGAACTCCTGCGCGAAGAGATCCAGAAACGGGCGTAATCCCCTCGTCGATCCCGAAGCCTCGAGCGACCGAAATCGGCTCCCCGACCGACTGAAACCGGTTTCCCGGCCGGTTTCGGAACCGCTGATCGCGGTCTCGTTCGGGTCGGTCGCCATATTCAGTCGGTCGCTGTACTCGGTCCGCAGGCGGACCGGCTCTCGCTTGCCTAGTACTCCCTAATATTCCCCTAGCTGACATTAATTTCCACCCAGAAACCTTTATTAGTAGGTCCGTTGGAGAAGTTGCCAACGAGAACACATGACTGACAAGACATCAGAGATAACGGCGGTCTGTCACGTGCGTGCACCGCTGCTGCTCGAGCCGGTCGACGCACAGATCGAGACGCTGCAGGCCTGCGAGTCCGAGGGCGCGATCGACGACCTGTTGCTCCGGAGCTGGCCCAAGGAGGTCTCGCTGTCCGCGGAGAGCCCCCACCAGGAAGTCCTCGAGAACTACGAGCGGTTCGCGGAGTGGGCCGACGAGCGAGGCGTGACGGTCCGCCCGCCGTTCCGGGAGCGTTCGACGACGTCGCAGGTGACCGGCGAGACGCGAGAGTTGCTCGTAACGCCGCTGCTGTGTCTCGAGCTCTACGCCGACGACGAACTGGTCGGCGTCTTCCCCCACTCCGACGAGGCGACCGAGGACACCTACACCACCGACGAGGCGATCGCGACGCTCCGGACCGGCGAACTGCCGACGCCGCTCGGATCGGTCGCCGAGGCGGACGAGGACCTCGAGTCGGCGACGACGGATACGTGTCCCGACTGCGGCGGGTCGCTGATCGACGGGCAGGGGCTGTTCGGCTGTAGCGACTGCGGCTGGGTCGGCACCGTCACCGAGTTCGGACGGTACGAACCGCAATCGGACCGGTCCGCAGAAGAGCGCGAGCCGTCGGTCGCTGAAACCCGGTAACGCTCGAGAAACGGAGTTCAGTCGGACTCGAGGGACGAGGGAACGGCTGAACCGGAAACCCCCGAATTTGTGGAAACCGAGTCGGGCCAGACTCAGTCGGTAATTTCGGAGCTATTCGCGGGCGAACTCCCCGCTGTACTCGGCGTCGATTTCGACTCTCGAGCCGATTGTGACGAAATCGACCGTCTCCGCTTCCGTTCCCAGCGACGACTCGAGGCGGGCCTCGTCGACCCGGTCCTCGCTGTCGTAGGTGACGACGGCGCTCGCGGTCGCGGCCGCGTCGATGTCGGCCACCGCGAGTTGCTGGTGGACGCCGTTCGCCCCCTCGAAGGCGTCGAACGCGAACTGCAGGCCATCCTCGTCGGTCGCCCGATCGCTCGAGAGGGAGTCCGCGTCGAACTCGTCGGCGTCGGTGTACAGACAGCTCGTAATGCCGCGGTTCTCGCCGGCCCGAAGCAAGCGATCGAAGCCGTCGTCGGCCTCGTGTTTCGGCGTTCGATCGCCGGCCGCCGTCGCGACCGTTCGCTCGACCGCGTCGACCGGATCGAACGCGGACTCGCCCTCGTTCGGATACGAGTACGCGTAGACGTCGTCCGAGACGCCGACGACCTCGTCGCTCTCGTCGTCGGTGTAGACGGCGTACGCCTCCGCCTCGCTCTCGGCGGTGTAGCCCGCCGCCTCGAGAGCCGTCGCGAGGCCGTCGCGATCGTACGAGCCGACGAGGGCGTAGACGCCGTCGGCGTAGACGAACTGTTCCTCGCCGTCGGCCGTCTCGTTGTTGTCGGTGTACGCACGGCGTCCGGCCGAGGAACCGAGTTGCCGGAGTCCGAACGAACAGAGGAGGGCGACAACGACGGGGTTGCCGACGAGCGGGTCCGTCGGTTCCGCTCCGGCTTCGGCGCCCTCGTCCTCGAGCAAGGTACTCATCGTCTCGACGTCGATCGCGCCGTAGAAGTACGCCGAGCGATCGTTCGTCGGGAGCATCGAGGCGTACGGCGGGAGGTCGCCCTCGATCGAGGCGGTCTCGCCGTTCGATCCGCTCTCGCCGGTGTCGTCGGTCCCGTTCCCGTTTCCGTCGGCGGTCTCCGAACACCCGGCCAGAAACGCCATGCCACCGCCCAGCAACTGCAACGCGCTCCGTCGGCGAAATTCGGTCATCCAGTAGTCGTGTTCACTGGGGCCGTATTACTGTAATGGCCGTCGAGAGCGGCTGTGGTGATAGATTTGACACCTTCCGCTCGAGCATCAGTCCTCGGCGGGTCGTTCGGTCGCCCGCCGGAGGAGTCCCAGCAGCGTGTTCGCCTCGCGTTCGGTCAGGTCGGCCCGGCCGTACACCCGTCGCAGCATCCGCATCGTCTTGTCGCGCTTCTCCTCGGGATGGTTGATCTCCTCGAGCAGCGCCGCCCACTGGTCGTAGAGCCGATCGATCGTCGGCTCGGGGGCGCGAACGCGCTCGAGATCAGGTAACTGCGTCTCCTCAAGGGCGAGCGAGCGGAGTTCGTAGAGGGTGATCGTGGCGGCCTGTCCGAGATTGAGCACGGGATACTCGGCGTTCGCGGGGATCGAGCAGATCTCGTCGATCCGTGCGAGTTCCTCGTTCGTCAGGCCGACGCGCTCGCGGCCGAAGACGAAAGCGGTCGGTGCCTCGACGGTCGGCAGTCGATCGGCCAGCTCGGCGGGGGTCGAGTAGGGAAACCGCATATGGCTGCGGTCGTCCTCGTTGGTCACCGCCGTACAGCCGATCGTGTGGTAGTTCTCCGCGAGGTGATCGAACGTAATCTCCTCGGCGTTCGGAAGGACGTCCTCTCGAGCGTGCCCCGCGAAGCCGTACGCCTCGCCGTCGGGGTCGAGTTCGGGCGGGTCGACGAGCAGGAGGTCCTCGAAGCCGAAGTTCTTCATCGCGCGAGCGATCGTACCGACGTTGCCCGGCGACTGGGCGTCGACGACGGCGACGGCCGGCGACGTTCGATCCGCGGACCGATCGGGAGCGGACGATTCGTCGCTCATTGGTCCGTCGGTGTCGTGGACTCGAGGCGAGGGAGTTTCCGTCTCGGTTCGGTTCCGGAGCGACCGAGAGAGATCACGGTCGGCGGAAACGATGTGTCAGTGATCGCGTTCATATCCGGAATAGCGAGCGGGAACGCAAAAAGGAGCGCGTTCGTCGCCTCGCTCGATCGACCGCGCCGAGCGGAACGGATTGCTGAGCGGGATGGATCGCCGAACGGAACGGATCGCTGCTTTGTTCTCCTCCTTGCTGCCTCTCTCTGGTTCTCTGCCTTTCTCTCTTTCTCTTACTTCTCTATCACCTACACTAGTACTAGTAGCTAGTTTCTAGAGTTCTTCGAGGGAAAGACGCCGTCTCGAACACGCTTGTTGGGGTTTTCTGCAGGAGAGTCCGACAACCTATTCAGTGAGAGAGGGACACACCCCCCTCGCGTTTGTAACGGCAGTTTCGTGTGGGGTCCCTGTTCGGAAACACACCTCCACCGCGGATGTAAATTCGATCCGAAATGCGGGCATCGATCCGGATATTTCGAAAATAACTGCTCACGCCACCACGCTATTGCCGTTACAAACGCGAGGGGGGTGTGTCCCCCGTGCGGAAGCAATGGATTGCCTTCTCACGGCCTGAAAGGTTTCTTTTTCGAGAATGTCAGCTATTTCGTCCGTCTCTCTCGGACGGAATCCGATTCCCGAAACCGAATCGAGTGGCTCTCATACCGACCCAACCGTCCGAACTTACATCCGCGATGGGGGTGTCCGTCCCGGGTGCGGTCCCGCCTACAGTTAGACACGCGAGGGTGGCCCTGTACCACTCCTCCGATTATACTGCCGTTATCCCTCGCATCGAGCGCTCACACCACCTATTTACATACGCGATCGATCTCCATACCTTTATTTCAATCCAGCCGGAAGGAGCCGGATATCGCAATGTCCGCCAACGACGATCGAGACCCGCTCTTTCGGTACGACGATCCGGTCTTCGCCGACGAGCGCCTGCTCGAGATCACGCACCTGCCCGGTCCGGATCGGATCGTCGGTCGCGACGAGCAGATGCAACGGGTTGCGGACGCCCTGAATCCGGCGATCTTCGGGAGCGAGCCGAACCACCTGTTCATCTTCGGCAAGACCGGCACCGGCAAATCACTCATCTCGCGGTCGGTCACCCAGCGCGTGATCACCGAGGCCGAGCACGACGATATCACGGTCAAGTACGCCTTCATCGACTGCGGCGAACAGAACACGGAGGCCTCCATCGTCAAGACGATCGCCCAGATCGTCAACGAGCCCGACGCGAGCGGGGTCACCATCCCCGACCGCGGACTGGGTACCGGCGACTACTACAAGCGCCTCTGGCAGGCCATCGATCACTGTACCGACGTGACCATCGTCATCTTAGACGAGATCGACATGCTCGAGGACGACGAGGTTCTCCGGAAACTCTCTCGGGCCGGCGAAAACCGACGGATTTCGGACTCGAGCATCGGCATCATCGGTATCTCGAACAAGATCGATTTCCCCGATCACCTCTCCGAACGCGTCAAGTCGAGTCTCTCGCGGGACGAACTCGTCTTCTCGCCGTACGACGCCAACCAGCTCGTCGAGATCCTCGAGAAACGGCGCGACGCCTTCCACGACGGGGTGCTCTCCGACGACGTGATCCCCCTCACGGCTGCGCTCGCCGCCCAGGAACACGGCGACGCGCGCAAGGCGATCGACATCCTCCGGAACGCGGGTCGGATCGCGAAGAAGCGAAACGACACGCGCGTCACCGCCGACCACGTCCGGGACGCCAAGGAGAAGACCGAGGCCGACCGCTTCAACGAGTTGATCGAGGGCTCGCCCCAGCAGGCCAAGGCGATCCTCTACTCGCTGACGCTGCTGACCGAGAACAGTTCGGAGAAGGAGTTCCCCACGAAGATCATCTACAACCAGTACAAGGAGGTCGCCCGTCGGCTCGACTTCGACGTCCTCTCGGAACGCCGGGTCCAGGAGATCCTTCAGGAACAGAACTTCCTCAACGTGATCCAGTCCGAGCGCGAGGGTCGCGGCCGCGGCCGCGGCGCGCACGCGAAACACCGCCTCCTCGAGAACCCCTCGATCGTCAAGAAGGTACTCCTCCGGGACTCGCGGCTGGCCGTCCTCGAGGACGAGGACTAGGCGGCTCTCGGCCCTCGCGGTTCGCCACGGTTCGCCGGAACCGCGGTGCCTTTTTGTCTCGCTTCCGCAGACCGGGTATGAACAGCGTCGACGCCGCCGGCCTGGGGATCGGTGACGAGTATCCGCCCCGAATCATGGGCGTGTTGAACGTCAGCGAAGAGTCTCCGTACGACCCGAGCGTCTTCAACGACCCCGGCGAAGCGGCCCGCTACGTCGACGAGGACCTGATCGGCGAGGGTACCGACATCGTCGACATCGGCCTCGAGTCGGCGAACAAGCGCTTCGACGTGCTCTCGGCCGACGAAGAGCTCGAGCGACTCCACGTCGCGCTCGAAACGATCGAGAGCGTCACCGGGGATGCGATCTTCTCGATCGAGACCCGGTACGCCGAGGTCGCCGACGAGGCGCTCTCCCAGGGGTTCGACATGGTCAACGACATCTGCGGCTTCGCCGACTCCGAGATGCCGACCGTCTGCGAGGACCACGACGTCGCCGTCGCGAAGATGGCGAGCCCACCGGATCTGAAACGACCGGGTGCCGTCGAGGAGACCGACTGGGCGGCGCGGAAGTCCCCGGAGTGGGCGGCGAACGCCGACTACGTCGACCGAGTGTACGAAGCACTGAAACAGAACGGATTGACCGACAAGACGATCGTCGACCCCGCGTTCGGCGGGTGGAGCGAGGCCCAGACGCTCGAGGACGACCGCGAAACGTTCCGCCGGCTCCGCGAGTTCCGCGCGCTCGACCGGCCGATGCTGGTCTCGATCAATCGCAAGAACTTCCTCGGCGAGATCGCGGGTCGCGAGACCGACGAACGGCTGCCGGTCAGTCTGGCGGCGACCTCGATGGCCGTCGAGCGCGGCGCACACGTGATCCGGACCCACGACGTGGCCGAAACGCGGGACGCGGCCCTGATCGGGAAGGCCTTCACGGAGCGTGCGAGCGCCACCGTTGACGGGGTCACGATCTCGCGACTGGACGTGAACTCGACCCGCGAGTTCCGCACCCAGCTCAGGGAGCATGATATCGATCCCGCGTTCGCCGACGACTGGCAGGCGCAACTCCTCGAGGTCGAGGGGCTCGACGCCGACGCGAGCGAGCGGTTGACGTCGATCGCAGCCGACCACGGCGCGGTCGTCCAACGCGCGTCCGACGGTCGTCTCCTCCTCATGGGATCGACGACGGCCGTTTCCGATGTTTCAGATCGTCTCGACGGAAAAAGTGGCAGCCTCGGCGGCCTCGGCCAGAAGCTGTCAAAGCTGCTGCGTTAAGAGAAAGCTTATGCCGTATGCTTCGAAAGGGGGGATTGGACGCCGGGCAGCCTCCCGGGTAGGGGTACTTTGGAGGCGACCCCCGGCCCATAACACGGAATTATTGTGCTCTTACGTCGCCCAGTCTCGACTGGGTCTACTCGCGGGCTCACGGCGCTCTTCCGGGCGGATTCGACGCCGGTTTCCCCGACGTCTCGACGACTCGAACTGACGTCGGTGCCGACCGAGCGTTCTCCGATACTGAACACGAGCGGGGTTGGTTCTGTGACACCGAACGCGAACGCAGCCGAGTTTCCGACACCGGACACGCGAATACAGCCGATTCTCTGACACCGAACACACAAACGGATAGAGCGACGAGTACGGGTACTGACCATGGAGTTCGACGAGTGGGAGCCGGTCTACGAGGCGATTCTCCGGGACTTCGGCTACGAGCGCGTCGGCGACGAACGAGGGCGTGACTGCCTCGACTCCCTTCTCGAGGCGTCGTTCGACCCCGACGAGCTGCCGATCGGTCCCGACACGACCGTCGCCGTCGCGGGTGCCGGGCCGTCCCTCGAGACCGACCGGGACATAGAGCGGGCTCGCGAGGCCGACGTCGTCGTCGCCGCGTCCACGGCCGTCGACACGCTCGCGAGCCATGGCGTCACCGCCGACTGCATGGTGACCGATCTCGATAAGAACCCGGCGACCGTCGAGCGACTCACCGAACGGGGCGTTCCGGTCGCGGTGCACGGCCACGGCGACAATCTCGACGCGATCCGGGCGGTCGTTCCGGACTGCGACCACGAGTACGTCCTGCCGACGACGCAGGCCGCACCTCGGGGAGCGGTCCGAAATTTCGGCGGGTTCACGGACGGCGACCGAGCGGCGTTTCTGGCGGATCACCTCGGGGCCGCCCGGCTCACGTTCGTCGGCTGGGACTTCGACGACCCCGCCGTCGACCCGCTGAAAGCGCGCAAACTCGAGTGGGCCGAACGGCTCCTCTCCTGGCTCGAGGTGCGCCGCGACGAGCGATTTGCGGTGCTCAACGGACGACGAGACGGGATCGAGACGACCGCACTCCCGATCGCGTAGCGATACTCGCCGGCTTCCGCCTGACCGATGACGCCGGCTTCCGCATCGATCGACGCCACTGACCCGATCACTGGATCCGATACTCGACGATATCGCTACAGCCACAGGACGGACAGTTCGCGAGCGTCGACTCGAGCGTCGTGCCACACCGGCGACACTCCTCGATGACCGTTCCGTCGTTGCTCCGGAGCAAGACCCGCTCGAGCGCTTTCCGCATCGTCGATCGCGTCGTGGTACCGTTCTCCTGACCCCTCATGCCCGGTCAGTCGGGAATATAACAATTCGTTATTGTCTTACTATACTGACTGACACGGGAAAGGATAGCTCCGATTCGTGGTAATCGGTCCCTATAGCCTCGGACGCGCAGTCAGTCGTCGGTTCGGCCGTTCCACTGGGAAAACGGGTCAGACGGACGGGTACCCCGATACGACGCGGATCGATGAATCTCACAGAGACGCCGTCTGAAAGTCGGGACGGTACCAATGAACCGACTCTCGGTCTCGAAGGCGCGAACAGTATCCTCACTGACGGCCCGATTGCCTTCCGTTCTGCTATTCCTATAATATTCCAATCATATATAGATACGATAACATATAAATTTTAGAATGGTTAAAAGCATTTTCTAGCTGCTACGCCCATAGGAACATGATAACGACGATGTACATAAAACGGCATAATGATACGAAGTTGGCATTCATCTCTAAAATAATTAGGTATATATACCGATGTGGTGAAAAATACGTAGAGATGCCATCCGACACGAACCGACGTCGATTTATCGAACTGACCGGTGCCGCCGGTGTTGCCGCACTCGCTGGCTGTATCGGTGGCGATGGGGGGAACGGCAACGGTGACGGCAATCGCCTCACTTGGCACGCGGGCGGTACCGGTGGGACGTACTATCCGCTCTCGAACGAGTTCAAGACCGTCGTCGAGGAGAACACCGACTTCTCGCTGAACGTCCAGTCGACGGGCGCGAGCGTCGAGAACGTCGGCAGCCTCGCGGACGGCTCGGCCGACTTCGCGCTGATCCAGAACGACATCGCGTCCTTCGCGAAGAACGGCACCGGTATCGACGCCTTCCAGGACAACCAGATCGATACCCTGCAGGGCGTCGCGACGCTGTACCCGGAGACGATCACGCTCGTCACGCTCGCCGAAAACGACATCTCGTCGCTCGAGGACCTCAGCGGTGCGACGATCAACACCGGCGACCTCGGATCCGGGACGCAGGTCAACGCCCTCCAGATTCTGGAGTCGGTCGGAATCTCCGAGTTCGACGAGCAGAACGCCGGCTTCTCGCAGGCGTCCGAACAGCTCGCCAACGGCGACATCGACGCGGCCTTCGTCGTCGGCGGCTGGCCGGTCGGTGCGATCGAGGACCTCGCCAACACGAACGACATCGAAATCGTTCCGATCGCGGGCGACGACCGCGAGGCCGTCAAGGAGGACGCCACCTGGTTCGCCGACGACACCATTCCCGGTGGAACCTACAGCGGCGTCGACGAGGACGTCGAGACCGTCGCGGTGCAAGCGATGATCGCGACGCACGCCGACGTGCCGGCCGATACCGTCGAGACGGTCACCGCGGCCATCTTCGACAACGTCGATGAACTCACGATCAAGACCGACTTCATCTCGGTCGACAGCGCACAGGACGGGATGTCCATCGAACTCCACGAGGGTGCGGCGGCGTACTTCGACGCCTAACCCGGCCGACGAGACAGCGCCGGTTCGGCCGCACTGCCCTCGTGGCCGTCTGCGCTCCCCTGTAATCGATCGACTGTCACCGAGTTTCACGAGAGAATGGGCCGTGTTCCCCGTCCGAACGTCCTCGCCGCACTCCTCGTAGCGGCGGTACTGATTCTCGTCGCCGTCGCCGCGACGGTCCCGATCGAGCCGGTACTCGTCGTCGAGGACGTCGAGACCGGTGATCGGTACCTCACTACACCGGTCGACGACGGGAGTACCGTGGCCCTCGAGTACACGCATAGCGTGGAGAAATCTCGCGTGTACGACGAGTACCGCGTAGACGATCGAACGCTGGTGAACACTCGAATGGAGTTCGAGTCCTACGGCTGGGGACTGCCCTCGCGAGTCGACGTCACGAACGTGAACGGGACGCTCGTCTACGAGCCCCCCGAGCCGATCGCGGAACTTCGGAGCCTCTCCGTCTCACCCGGACGGGTCGCCGGTCACACGCTGATCGTCGACGATCGACGGTACGATCTGGTCGAAGCGACGAACGCCAGCGACGTTCACATTCGCGTCGAACGACGATCACTACTTGAGATTATTTCATGAACACGAACGATCCATCGGACGACGGTACCGACGGACCGAACGCCGACCGCAACGGGACGGACGACGAACCGACCGAAGAGGTCTCACACGAGGAGGCCGAGGAGCTAATCCAGGAAATCGAGCGCCGGCGGTCGCTACAGGGCGCTGCCGCGGTGGCCGTCGCGGCGATCGGTATCCTGTTTTCGGTCTTCCAGCTCTTCCTGGCCGCACGCAGCTTCTCGTTCACGATTTGGCTGCCGATCGTCGACAACTGGGACGTCTCGCTACAGCTCCTGCAGGCGAACGCGATCCACGTCTCGTTCGCGCTCGTGCTCACGTTCCTGTTGTTCCCGGCGAGTATGGGCGACGGAATCGTCGCGCGAAACCTGGGTCGGATCGTTCCCGCCGCGTCCAGCAGGCTCGGGGAACGAAACCCCCTCACGAACCTTCTTGAGCGCGCTCGAGCCGCGTCCCGGTGGGCGTTCCTCGATCCCGACCGGGAGCGCGTGACGCCGTTCGACGTCCTGTGTATCGGTGCGTCGATATTGTCGGCGCTCTACTTCATGACGGAGTTCTCCGAGATCCAGAACATGCGGGTGTTCGGCCTTCAGTCCGGGCGGCCGATCACCGAAGTGTACGCGTTCCTCCAGCCCCTCCTCGGCGGCATTCCGTTCGTCAGCGAGTACTCCTACGCGATGGCGCTCGGCGCGATCGGCGTCCTGTTGGTGCTCGAGGCGACCCGTCGAACGCTCGGGCTCCCGCTCATGATCATCGTCGCGACCTTCATCGTCTACGCGCGCTGGGGCTACCTCATCAGCGGCGGGACGCCCTTTATCGGCCTGCTCGCGATCCCCGAGTTGACCTGGCCGGACATCGTACAGAACCTCTGGTATAACACCGAAAACGGGGTCTTCGGTATCCCGGTGACGGTATCGGTGAGCTTCATTTACATCTTCATCCTCTTCGGCTCGTTCCTGGAGATGAGCGGTGCGGGCCAGTGGTTCATCGACCTCGCGTACGCGGCCACGGGGAACCGCAAGGGCGGCCCGGCGAAGGCGAGCATTCTCGCGAGCGGCTTTATGGGGACGATCTCGGGATCGTCGATCGCCAATACGGTCACCACCGGCGCGTTCACGATCCCGCTGATGAAGCGCTCGGGGTACTCGCCGGAGTTCTCCGGCGCGGTCGAGTCCTCGGCGTCCTCCGGCGGACAGATCCTCCCGCCGGTGATGGGGGCCGCGGCGTTCCTCATGGTCCAGTACACGGCGACGCCGTTCGCGGACATCATCATTCTCGCGACGATTCCGGCGATCGTCTTCTTCTTCGGCGTCTGGGTGATGGTCCACCTCAAGGCGGTCGAGGAGGGAATCGGCGGCGTCGAGGACGCCGACACCGTCCCGCTTTTGTCGCACCTCAAACGCGGATGGTTCTACCTCGTCCCGATCGGATTGCTGCTGTACTACCTCATCATCGAGCGGCTGTCCGTCTCGCGATCGGCGTGGTTCACCCTCGTCGCGCTCGTGGCGTTGATCGCGCTCGTCTCGGCCTACAGCGAGGAGACGCGCGGGCGGCTCCTCGGCGTCTTCGCGGCGATCGTCGGCGTCGAACTGGCCAGCTACGTTTACGCCGGCGTCCCGGTCACCGGACTCGTCACCGGAGCCGGCGGGGCCGGACTACTACCCACTGGGGAAGCGATCGATCTCGTCGTCTCTCGGATCGAATGGTACGCGATGCTGGCCGGTGCACTAACGTTGCTGTCTCGTCCGAATCTCGACGCGCCGCTGCTCGATCTCAACCCGACGGTCAAGACCACCGCCGACTCCATCGGCAATCGGACCGGTCGCGATCTGGGCGATAGCCAGCCGTTCCGTCTCGGAACGTTCGTCGTCAAGTCGATGGACGAGGGCGCGCGGACGGCCGTTCCGGTCGTGATCGCCGTCGCGGCCGCCGGCATCATCCCGGGCGTCATCAGCGTCTCCGGGCTCGGTCCGAACCTCACGTCGCTGCTGCTCGCGCTGTCGGGCGGCTCGCTCGTGATCATGCTGCTCGTGACCGCCGTGGCCAGCATCATCCTCGGGATGGGGATGCCGACGACGGTCACCTACATCATCCTCATCTCGATGCTCGCAACGCCGCTCGTGGAGTTCGGCATCCCGCTGCTCGCCGCCCACCTGTTCATCCTCTACTTCGGCGTTATCGCCGATATCACGCCCCCGGTCGCCGTCGCCGCCTACGCCGCGAGCGGGGTCGCCAAGTCGGACCCCTTCGAGACGGGCGTGAAGGCGTTCTCGCTGTCGCTGAACAAGGCGATCGTCCCCTTCGCGTTCGTTCTCGTCCCCGGGATCGTGCTGCTTCGTGAGAAGGAGAACGCCACCGAGTTGCCGATCCGCGAGCAGTACCGCGTCGTCGGCTTCTCCGACCTCGCGGAACTCTCGTACTCGGTTCCGGAAATCCTGATCCCCGTCGCCGGCGTCTTCCTCGGCGTGATCGCCCTCGGGGCGACCGTCATCGGAACGCTGTATACCGGTGCCAATCGGCTCGAGCGAGCCGGCTTCGCGCTCAGTTCGCTGCTGCTCATGGCACCGGGACTGCTGTCGACGTCGGTCTTCGACCTCCTCGGACTCGTCGGCGTGACCGTCTCGGTCGACGCGCTCCTGCTCGATCTCGCGCTTCGCGGCATCGGGTTCGTCCTGTTCGTCGGACTCGCGGCGAAGAACCGTCAGGAGGCGACAGCTCCGGGCGAGATCAATCAGCCGACGGTGGAGCGGACGTGACGCGATAGGAGCCACTGAAAGTCATCGCACATCTGATCGAACGATGACATTTCGATCAGTGTGTAAATCGTTTCAGTGGCTCCTAGAGGCGACGACTCTGCGAGTGGAACGAGACCGCCGGCGACGACCTCACACGGTTCTCGAGGGAGTCGCTCCGTCCCTCCGGCGAGAAAATCGATCGAGCCGCAGCGGCGTTTAAAATAGCGCGTCGAGTTCGCCGCCGGTGTCCATCAGCGAGGCGAAGTCCGCCTCGGCGGTCGCTCGGACGTCTTCGGTCGTCTCCTGGGCCTCGATCGCGACCTGCTGGAGCTGGTCGATCCGGGGCACGTCGGTCACGCCCGACAGCAGGACGATGGTGCCGACCTCGTCCCGATCCGTGATCGGGTAATCGCCGCCGCGGATCTCCATGCTCCCGGTCTCGTCCTCGAGCCACTGGCGGCCGCGTTCGACGCCCTTGCGATTGAGGTAGCTCGGCGGGCCGCTCGCGACGACGAGGCCGCGGTCGGCGCTGCCGACGTCGCAGGGAAGGGTGAGCCGGCCGAGCGTGGCCTTGCGAACGAGGCTGGTCAGCCGGTTCGTCGCCGCTCCGTCGTCGAAGGCGTCGTCGCTGCCGGTCAGCGAGGACAGCAGGCCGCCGCCCGTTTCGACCGTCTCGCTGGCGTAGCCGATCGTGGAGACGCCGCTGGACGAGAGCGTGTTGATGATCTCGCTCGAGTCGACGACGCTCTCGGCGACGTGATCGCCCTCTCGGACCTCGCCGGCGGCGAAGAGGAGGCCGAACCGCTCGACGATCTCGCGGTTGATGCGGTCGTAGCCGCCCTCGACGGACTCGCCGGCGCTGCGCCAGGCGTCGTTGTCGAAGACCAGCAGGTTGTCGACCTCGTCGACGAACGTCCGGAACGAGCGGGCCGCGTTGAGCGTGTAGATGCCGCCTTCGTCCGTTCCGGGGAGGATACCCAGCCCGTAGACGGGCTGGGTGTAGATCCGCTGGAGGTGTTTCGCGAGGACGGGCGCGCCGCCGCTTCCCGTGCCGCCGCCCATCCCCGCGACGACGAGGAACGCATCGATCTCGTGGATCGGGATCCGATCGATCGCGCCTTGGAGTTCGTCGATGTTCGCCTCGGCGATTTCCGCGCCGAGTTCGTTGTCCGCGCCGACGCCGTGGCCCTTCACGCGCGCCTGCCCGATGAGGACGCGATTCTCCTCGGAGACGCGCTCGAGGCCCTTGAGGTCCGTCGTCGCCGAGTTGACCGCGATTGCCGATTCGACGAAGCCGCCGTCGATCGCGTCGTCGAAGGCGAGGAACTCGTCGACGACCTTCCCGCCCGCCTGACCGAAGCCGATGAGTGCGAGTTTCATAGCTGTCTGTCGTGGCCGTTCCCCGGCGCGATCGCGACCGGCCGTCGTGGACCGGCCGGATCGGCCGGGAGGGGAACGGGTTCCACGTCCCGTGAGTCCGCGGAAACGGGTATTGTTATGCTCGACATATAGACGAAGAAAATACGCTCATGAACTCATTACTATCAGCTAATACAGACTTTCATCGATAGCTAGCACTCCTCGCGTCGGTCGCTTCCATCGTCGATCCGGCTCTCCGATCGCGCTCCGGGCGGTTCATCGCTCGCGGATCGCCGACATCCCCACGCTTTCGGTGCTCCGGCCGTCAGATCCGGTGTGATCGTTCACTGGCACCGTCGGGATCTCCGTCCCGCCGACAATCGCGGGCTCGCACGCGCCGCGTCGTCCGACGATCCAGTCGTCCCGCTGTTCGTACTCGACCCGACCGTCCTCGCGCACGCCTCACCGGTCCGGGTCGCGTGTCTGCTCGAGGCCCTCGACGGCCTCCGGTCGCAGTACCGCGACCACGGGAGCGACCTGCTCGTGGTCCGTGGCGAGGCGAGCGCGGCCGTGCCGCGGGTCGCGGCCGAGTACGACGCCGCGACGGTCGTCTGGAACGAGGACTACAGCGGACTCGCACGGGAACGCGATCGGGCGGTCCGGGCGGCGCTCGAGGACGAGGGGGTCGCAGCCGAGTCGGTCCACGACGCGATCCACCACGAACCCGGATCGATAACGCCGAATCAGGGCGACCACTACTCGGTCTTTTCCTACTTCTGGAAGAAGTGGCGCGACCGCGACAAGCGAGCGCCGGCCGACGAACCCGAGGCGAGCGACCTCGCGGACGTTTCCGGCGAGCCGATCCCGTCGCTCGCCGATCTCGGATTCGACGAGCCCGAGGCGACGCCGCCGACGGTGACGACGGCGGCGGCCCGAGAACGGGTCGCCGACTTCCGTGCGGGGCCGATCTACGACTACGCCGACCGGCGCGACTTCCCGGCCGAGCACGGGACCTCGCGGCTCTCGCCGCACCTCAAGTGGGGAACGATCGGACCGCGGGAACTGTACGCCGCGACCGAGCGCGCCGCCGACCGGGCCGAGAGCGACGGCGACCGCGAGAGCGTCCGCGAGTTCCAGCGCCAGCTCGCCTGGCGGGAATTCTACGCCCACGTCCTCGCGTTCAACCCGGAGACCGTCACCGAGAACTTCAACGGGTACGAACGCGAGATCGAGTGGCGCGACGATCCCGACGCGCTCGAGGCCTGGAAGGCCGGAGAGACGGGGTATCCGATCGTCGACGCGGGGATGCGACAGCTCAGCACGGAGGGGTGGATGCACAACCGCGTGCGAATGCTCGTCGCCTCCTTCCTGACGAAGGACCTCCTGACCGACTGGTGGGCGGGCTACGACTGGTTCCGGGAGATGCTGGCGGATCACGACACCGCGAACGATGTCGGCGGCTGGCAGTGGGCGGGCTCGACCGGCACCGACGCCCAGCCGTACTTCCGGGTGTTCAACCCGATGAAACAGGGCCGCGAGTACGATCCGGACGCCGAGTATATCCGTGAGCACGTCCCCGAGCTCGCGGACTCGACCGCCGATGAGATCCACGGCTGGCACGACCTCGAGCCGGCCGAGTGCGAGCGGATCGCCCCCGATTATCCGGCACCGATCGTCGACCACGCCGATCGGCGGGAGCGGGCCATCGAACTCTTCGAGCGGGCTCGCGGCGAGGCCCCGGAGTAACGAGCGTCCGACTATCCTCCAGGAACGGTTGCCGATTCGGTAATCGACGGTCGAAGCAGATATTACTGATAGACATCGATCAATTATATTTGCCATTACCCTTATCCGCTGGAATATCTTAGGCGCTAGCATGTCCTCCCGGGACGAAACGTCGACGCCCGATGGTGAGGTACCGCCAACCCAAGCCATCATCGAGGCGATCGCCGCACACGAGGGCGTCGACGTCACCGAGGTCGAGCCCCCCGCCTACGACCCGCTATTCACGGTCGTCAATCCGGAGGCGCTCGACGAACTGTTCCACACGACCGCCGGCACCGCGAGCGACGTAGTGGTCCGACTCGAGTACGAGGGATACGACATCGTTGTCCGCCCGGGTAGCGACGTCGACATCCGCGACTCCTCGTCTCGCGACTCGGTCAACAGTCCGATCGAGGAGTAGGCGTCGGGAGCGGCCTATTCCGCCCAGTAGGCTTCTCCGGGCTGCGTCTCGAAAATCGCTCGCTCGAGGAGATCGATCGCCTTCTCGAGGCCTTCCCGCGAACTGGTCAGGGAGTCCTCGTGTTCGATGCTCAGGGCCCCGTCGTAGTCGACCATCCGGAGCGTCGAGACGATGTCCTTCCAGTGGGTTTCGTCGTGGCCGTACCCCACCGAACGGAAGAGCCAGGACCGATTCGGCTCGTCGTCGTAGGCCGTCGTGTCCAGCACTCCCTTCTCGCGGGCCTGTGCGTCGTAGATCTTGGTGTCCTTGGCGTGGACGTGATGGATCGCCTCGCGCTCGCCCAGATAGCGGATCGCGTCGGTGATCGTGATCCCCTGCCAGTAGAGGTGTGAGGGGTCGAAGTTCGCGCCGATCCGCTCGCCGGTCTCCTCGCGCAGCCGCGCCATTCCGTGGGGTTCGTAGATCAGCATGTTGGGGTGCATCTCGATCGCGATGTCGACCCCGTGATCGGCGGCGACGTCAGCGATCTCGCCCCAGTATTCGACGGCTCGCTCCCACTGATACTCGAGCGCGTCGGCGTGTTCCGGCGGCCACGGCGCGGTGATCCAGTTGGGAACCTCGTCGTTCGGTCCGCCGGCCGGGAGCCCGGAGAAACAGGTCACGGTCCCGACCTCGAGTTGGGCGGCCAGTCGGATCGCCTCGCGGAGTTCGGTGTCGGCCTCCTCGGCCCGCTCCTCGTCGGGATGGAGCGGGTTGTTGTGCGTCGCGAGCGCGCTGATCCGCATGTCGTACTCCTCGAGCAAGTCGCGGAGTTCGGCCTGTTCGGTCTCGTCGTCGAGGTACTCCGACCGAGTGAGGTGGTCCTGTCCCGGATGGCCACCGACGCCCGGCTCGATCGCCCCGACGCCGAGGCCGTCGAGGTAGGGAAGCGCGCTCTCGAGCGGTTCGTCCGCCAACGGTGGCGTGTGTACACCGATATCCATAGGACGACCGACTATCCCCGAGAAAATAAAACGGGGGTTGGCAGGCAGTCGGTCCGATCGGTCGACGGCCTCGGCGGCTCCGGTCGGCGACTCGAGGACTCGTCAGCCCCTGATCGTCAGAATACCGTCGTTGACGGTGACGTCGCTCGCGCCGGCCGGAACGTCGAACTCGAACTGGTTCTCGCCGACGGTGACGATCGCCGTCTCGCCGACGACGTCGACCGACGGCTTCTCCCCGGTCGGGCCGAAGTCCACGGCGATGACGCTCTCGTCCTCGTATTCGCGGTTACTGATCGTGATTTCGTCTTCACCACCGGCCGCGTCTCTCAGTTCGGGAGGCGTTTCCATATTCGGGCGTTGGTGACTCCCCGCCGTAAACGTCGTGCACGAAATTGCCCCGTCGGACAGTGCCAGTACCGTCCGGCGGCGTCTCGACTCGGCGATCCGCCGAGCGGCGTCGATTCCGGTCCGCGACGAACGACCCGCTACTCCTCGACGGTGAACGTCCGTCCGTTCTCGCTCGAGCGGTAGATACCGTGGATGACCCGCTGCACCGCGAGGGCCTCCTCGACGCTGTTACCGTGGTCTCCCTCGTTGGCGATCCGATCGAAGAACTCCCGTTGCTCGTCGGAGTGGGTGTCGTTCTGGCGCGTCTCGATGGTCGTGTCCTCGAGGTGGTCCGGGCCGACCTTGCTCGCCGAGTGGATCGTGAGATCGCCGTCGAGGAGATCGAAGCGGGCGGCCGACTCGGTCCCGCGGGCGACGAACTCGTGGGTCGCCGGCCGGTTGGTCGCCCACGCAACCTCGAGCGAAATGGTTCGGTTTCCCGCACAGCGAATGAACGCGCTGGCGGAGTCGTCGACGTCGAACCCTTCGGGGCCCGCGTCGTCGGCCCACATATCGAGGTAGGCGTACTCCTCGCGGGAGCCGAACTCGCTGCGGGCGACGCCGCTCACTTCCTCGACCTCGGGATAGCCGAGCAGGTAGAGGGCGAGATCGATGGCGTGGACGCCGAGGTCGATCAGCGCGCCGCCACCGGCGATCTGTTGGCGGGTAAACCACGAGCCCCGCCCCGGAATGCCGCGCCGCCGCACGTAGTTCGCTTCGACGTGGGACACGTCACCGAGATCGCCCCGATCGATCCGGTTTTTCACGATCTGGACCGTGTTCGCGAATCGGTTGTTGAACCCCACCATGGCGTAGCCGTCCGACGACGCCGCCGCGTCGGCGATCCGCTCGGCGCTCTCGATCGAGTGGCCGAGCGGTTTCTCGAGCAGGACGTGGAGGTCCCGCTCGAACGCGTCGATCGCGTACCCCTCGTGATACTTGTTCGGTGTCGTGATGATGACCGCGTCGACGGCGTCGTACAGTTCGTGGTGGTCGTCGTAGACGTCCACGTCGTACCGTCGTGCAAAGCGCGTCCGCGCCTCGGCCGCGACGTCCATTCCCCCGGCGAGGCTCACGCCGAGGTCGACGAGCCGTTCGGCGTGGTACTGGCCGATGTTGCCGAGGCCAACGATCCCGGTTTCTATCTCTGATCGATCTCGTGTCATTTCCCTGTTATTCTGGCACTGCCGGCGTTCGTCTCGTTCCGGTCCGATACACCGCCCACCGCTATATCGAATTCTTTGGCTCGAGGGACTTCCGTCCGTCGCCAAACGGCGAGCACTCGTCGATGGGGACCGGAGACGAGCACCCCCTCGAGCAGCCCCACCACCATGTCGGACATTCAGCTGTCCGCTTCCGTCGGCGTCGTTCCGGGCTCTCGCTCCGGGAGGTCGGTGATACCGTGGACCAGCGCGTCGCCGGTCGCGGTATCGAAGAGGTGGATCTTCGATCGGTCCAGCACGACGTCGACGTCTTGCTCCGCCTCGATATCCGTATCGGGCGTGACGCTCATCAGTAACTGGTTTGGCGACGTGGCGGGATCCTGCTCCATCGATCCCGCCGTCGCCTCGGAGAGCAAGAGATAGACGAAGACCTCGTCGCCCATCGGTTCCAAGACGTCGGTTCGGGCGTCGATCCTGTCGGTCGACGAAGCGAGCGAGTCGGCGTACTCCGACAGGTGGACGTCTTCCGGCCTGATACCGAGCGTGACGTCATCGCCGACGGTCACGCCCGGAAGACGGGACGGATCGAGATCGACGGTGAAGTTGGTGGTCTCGAGGCCGCCTTCGACGAGTTCGCCCTCGACGAAGTTCATCGACGGCGAGCCGATGAAGCCGGCGACGAACAGGTTCGTGGGTTCGTTGTAGCAGACCAGCGGCGGCGCGATCTGCTGGAGTTTGCCGTCGTTCAGGACGGCAATCCGGTTCGACATCGTCATCGCTTCGGCCTGATCGTGAGTGACGTAGATGACCGTCGCGTCCAGTTCCCGGTGGAGTCGCTGGAGTTCCGTCCGCATGTGGACCCGCAGCTTCGCGTCCAAGTTGGCCAGCGGCTCGTCCATCAGGAACACGTCCGGGTTGCGAACGATCGCGCGGGCGATGCCGACCCGCTGTTGCTGGCCGCCGGACATCTCTTTGGGCATCCGATCTAACATTCCCTCGAGCTGGACGATGTCGGCGGCCTGCTCGACGCGGCGCCGGACCTCCTCGTCGTCGTACTTGCGGAGCCGCAGTCCGAAGGAGATGTTCTCGTAGACGTCCATGTGCGGGAACAGCGCGATGTTCTGGAAGACCATCGCGACGCCTCGATCCTTGGGAGCGAGGGTAGTGACGTCGTCATCGCCGATGTAGACGCGGCCCTCGGTCGGCTGGGTCAGTCCCGCGACCGTCTCCATCGTGGTCGACTTCCCACAGCCCGAGGGGCCGACGAAGGTGACGAACTCGCCGTCCTCGACCTCGAGGCTGATGTCGTCGACCGCCGTTTCCTCTCCGTACCGTTTCGTGACGTTCTCGAGTCGTACTCGTGCCATTGTGTTACTCCTTGAGTGCTCCTGCGGTGAGTCCGCTGACGATCTTTTCCTGTGCGATGACCACGAGGATCGCGACGGGGATCACCCCGAGGATGCTCGCGGCGGCCATGAGGTTGTACAGCACCTCGTACTGTCCCTGATACGCGAGGATCCCGTCGAGGATCGGGGCCCAGTTCTCCGGCTGGCCGTCCGTCATCAGGAACGAGAAGAAGAACTCGTTGTAGACGGCGATGAAGGTCAACACGCCGGCCGTCGCGACGCCAGGTGCCGACAGCGGGATGATGACCCGGAACAGCGCGCCGAGCCGGGTCGTTCCCTCGACGCGGGCCGCGTCCTCCAGCCCGTCCGGGATCTGTCCGTAGAACGTCGTGAGAATGAAGATCGCGAGCGGCATGAAGATCGCCGACAGCGGGGTCACGAGGGCGAACGGTGTGTTGTAGAGCGTGCCGTCGCCGGTGATCGGTCTGAGGAACGCGAAGGAAGTGTTGAAGAGGTCGTTCAGCGGGATGAAGAAGGCGGCCGGCGGGAAGAACGAAATGATCAACACCAGCAGCATGAGCGGCGTTCGACCGGGGAACTCGAGGCGGCCGAAGGCGTAGCCGGCGAGGCTGGCGATGACGAGGACGACGACCGTCGAGGCCAGCGCGATCACGAAGCTGTTGAACATGTAGACGTGGAATGGGATGACCTGGAATACCTCGACGAACGCGCCCGGATTGAACCCGTTGGGAGTGAAGACGATATCCTGCAGCTGTCCCTCCGGCGTCAACGCGACCATGAGCAGCCAGTAGAACGGGAACAGCGTCGTCACGAGGAAGAAGATCGCTGCGACGTAGAACATCGCCCGGTATACCCGCTCTGGGTGGGAAATCGAGTTCGCCACCCACCGCTGGAACGGGCCGCGGTCGAGTTCGGCGTCGCGGTCGTCCTCGAGGACGGACGTGCCGCCGTCGGGTCGGCGGAGGGTCGGGTCTCGCGGCGGTCCGCTGCCCGCGTCGTCGATGCCTCCGGTGTCGTTCGGATCGGTGGAATCCCTTGGATCGGACATTAATACATCCCTCCTTCGGTGTCACGGAAGAGTAGCACGTAGCCGCCGATGATCAGGCCGATCACGAGCGCCGTGGCGAAGGCCACGGCGGCGGCCGTCGCGTAGATGCGGGTCCCGCCGAACATCGCTTCGACGACGAGACAGCTCAGCGAGGGGACGGTCGTACAGCCGGCAGTCGACTCGATGAGCCCGAAGACCCGCATCGCGTCCATGGTTCGGAACAGCATCGCGACCAGCAGCGCCGGCATCACGAGCGGGAGCGTGATCAGTTTGAACCGCTGCCACGGCGAGGCCCCGGCCACGCGCGCGACGTCGTACAGGCTCCGGTCGACGCTCTGGAGCCCCGCGAGTATCAGCAGGGCCATGAACGCGGACGACTTCCAGATGTCGGCCACGAGGATGATGATGAACGCGTCCCGGCTGTTGGCCAGTGGCGTCCCGCTGAAGATGCCGATGCTCTGCATGAGGTCGGAGCCGAACCCGACCGTCGGCTGGAACAGCAGGAAGAAGATCATGCCCTGAATGACGATCGGCACCGCCCACGGGAGGATGATCGCCACGCGGACCCAGCGACGCCCCGTGAACTCCTGGTCGAGCACGTAGGCCTGGCCGAACCCGATCACCGTCTCGACGACGACGCTGATGACCGCGAAGGCGAGCGTGACGAACAGCGCCTGCTGGAAGAACGGGGTACCGAGTTCGATAAAGGGGAACGACGACGTCAGTCCGACGTCGAGGAACTGTCGCGCCAGTCGCGCGTTCCCGGTGAGGATGTCGACGTAGTTCTCGATGCCGACGAAGCCGCCCAGGGGGTCAAGTCCCCGCGTCTGATTGGCGCGAAGCGACATGACGAACGTCCGTATCATCGGATAGAACGCGATCAGCGTCAGCAACGCGAACGCCGGTAGCAACAGCAGGTACGCGTATGCCGCCTCGCTCAGCCCCTCCATCCAGTTGACGACGGCGTTTCCGGACCGTTCACGGTCTTGTTCCCGTCCGGACTCACCGCCGATCAACCCGTCCGTATCGGTATCAGTTGCCATTCGTTTCCACCTCCGCTTCGCTCTGCTCGAGTTCTTGCGCGAGATCGTTCATCGCCACCTCGGGGGACTGTTCGCCGCGATACGCGGCGTTGACCGACTGATAGATCAGCGCGGACTGTTCCGGCCAGAGGTCGGTCGCCGGCCGCGGGATCGCGTTCTCGCTGGCTTGCTGGACCACGTCGCCGTAGCGGGCGACGGGGCCGACCTCGTCGGGACTGGCCTCCGCGACCAGATCGAGGTTCGGCGGCAAATAGCCTCCGAGTTCGAAGACCGTCAGCATCACTTCCTCGGTGGCGAACGCCTCGAGGACCTGCAGCGCTTGCTCCTGTCGTTCCGAGAAGGGGCTCACGGCGAGGTTCCAGCCGCCAAGCGCTGCGACGGTGCCGCCGGTACCGTCGTACTCGGCTTCCTGCTGGGAGACCGCGTACGGCCGGGTCGTGACCCCGAGGTTCTCACCGAAGGCGTCTTCGCCACCCGTCTCCGCGATCGCGTACGACCAGTTGCGGTTCGAGACGGCGTTGCCGGCCGCAAAGGGGTTGAGCGACTGCTGTTCGGTCCACTGGACGATCGCCGACGGACAGATCTGGGCGTAGCCGTCCATGGTGTTTTCCTCCTCACCCGCGATGAACGAGCGCATCATTCGGATCGCGTCGATGCACCGCTCCTCGTCGACGGTGATCGGCCGGTCGCCCGCCGTGAAGAGGTTATCTACGCCGCCGAAGTAGGCCCCGCCCCAGGACGTCATCACTTCGTTGAACGTACAGCAGGACAGTCCCTCGTAGGCGGCCGCCTGCGTCGTGAACCCGTAGTCCAGGCCCGCCTGATCGCGCGCATCGCGGACCGCCGCCGAGAACTCCTCCCAGGACGGCGGCTCCGACGGCCAGTTGCCGGTGTCGTAGCCGGCGTCTTCGATCAGGTCCTCGCGGTACAGCGTGAACCCCAGGTCCGGAAAGAACGGCAGGGCGTGGAGGTCCCCGGTCTGGGGATGACGCGCCGTTTCGAGGATGGCATCGAGGTAGTTACTGTTGACGCGCTCGAGGACGTCGTCCGAGAGCTCCTCGGTCAGGTTGACCGTCTGGTTCCGGAGGACGAACGGAACCGTCCAGCCGCTGTCCATCATGTGGATGTCGGGCGGAGCGCGTCCTGCCTCGAGCGCCGACTGAGCCGTTTGCATCCGCGATGCGGAGTCGCTGACGACGGTCTGGATCTCCAGGCGGATGTCCTCGTCGAGCCCGGCGTCCCAGAGCGCCTGCTGGACCGAGGGTTCGTCGCCGTCGCTGTGTATGATCCCTGCGACACCCGAGTCGGCGGTCATCACCACGGTGTCCGGGCTGCGACCCCGGCCGAGACAGCCGGTAACGGCGACCGCCCCCGCCGTCGATGCCGATGCAGCCTTCAGGAACGACCGTCGTCTCAGACGGGCGCGGTCGCGCTGGCCGGTGACATCGCGTCCCATGCGCAGCAACGGACTACGTTCTCCACCTTAATTGTTAGCTATAAATATGGTAATAAATTGGGAGTGTTCGGATCTCGTTTCAGTTATGATCACCCATTGTCGAACGCCTCGAGACCGGCCGTCGATTCGCTGTCAGTGAGAATCGCGAACGGCTCTCTAATCACCTATTGCCGGCCGTCGGTCGGCAGGTGCCGGCCGATGGACTACGTGGCCACGTGCCGTCCATTACTGCGCAAATCTGTCGAACGAGTTCGGTCCGACGGTGCGAATCAGTCCGACGAACGGCGTCTCTACGGAGCGGTACTCGATCGCTTCCTTGCTCGGCCTGTGACGCTCAGGGCGTTTCGATCGCCGGCGGTTCGTCTCGGCCGATGTGGATCTCGTGCGCCTCGACGTCCTCGAGGGCCGCGACGCGGCCACCGACGGAGACGTCCTCACCCTCCTCGGTTTCGATCGTGAGGCTGGCGACTTCCTCGCTGACTTCGAACGAGATGTCGCGGATGCGGCCGCGGACGGTCCGCTGGCCGCCGACCTCGACGTCGCGGCCGTCGATGGTCGCGTAGAACTCCCCGCCCTCCTCGAGGAGGTCCTTGACGCACCGGCGAATCGAGGCGTACTTCCGGGGGTACGTTCGGCCGGAACCGTCCTCGCCGAGTACTCGTTCAGCGGTCGTCCAGAGAACCGTTCCGAAGAACCCGGAAATGAGGAAGCCGAGCGCGGATCGGTTGAAGATGACGCCGTACCGATCCTGATCGTCCCGCAGCGCATCCTGCGTCGCGTAGACCGAGTAGTTGCCGTCGGCGACGGCGATGACCGGCGTCGTGATCCCCCGCCGAGCGCGAGCCGTCGACGCGACCTCGCCGTACGCGAACTCCGACGGATCGGGCGCTTCGCTCGCCGGCGTCACGATCAGGTCGACGCTCACGCCGGCCTCGACGGCCGCGCGCAACTCCGCCTCGAACCGGGTCAACAGGTCCGGCGTCAGCGACAGGGAGAGTTCGTACTCTGCGGCGTCGATGACCTCCTCGAGGTAGCGCAGGATCGTCGATCGCGATTTCACGAGGGAGACGGCCTCGGTATCGCGGGCCGGCGCAGTGTACCGGGCCTCGAGTTCCGAGATCATCTGCTCGAAGGAGGACTGGACGTCGTCGAAGGCCTCCCCGGGATCGATCGCGACGACCTTCATGGGGCGGGATTCCCGCAGTTCGACCAGTCCGCGGTCGCTGAGACTACGGACGGTGTCGTAGACGCGGGGCTGGGGGATCTCCGTTCGGTCAGCGATCTCGCTCGCCGTGAGCTGTCCCTGCTCTAAGACGGTGAGGTAGGCGTCGATCTCGTACTCGCCGAGGTTGAACCGATCCCCGACGCGCTCGACGGTCGAGCGAAGTTCGTCTGGTGCCATATCCACCGTTACGCTCCCGCCCGCTAAATCATTTATTATATTCTGAGTAGCACGCGTTTTCGAAATCGGGTTGTGATGACTCCGGTCCCCGAACCTGACGGTCAGAACGCTTAACCACAACGCGCCTGAGCGTCTTGATATGCCCGAGGTTCTCCAGATGGACGAGCGTTCAGCGGTCGAGGCGATCCGGAGCGCCGTTCCGGGTAGGACGCCCGAACTGGCGGTCGAGATCGCCCTGGCCCTCGTCGTCCTCGTCGCCGGCTGGTACCTCTCGAAGCTCGTCGTCCGGCTCGCCGGCCGCACGGTCGCGCGCCGGATCGAACGGCCGAGCGTCACGCGGACCGTCCTGCGCGGCGTCAGACTCACCGTTCTCCTCTGGTCGGCCGTCGTCGCCGCCGGCATCCTCGGCGTCGGCGACACGCAGATCCTCCTCTCGGTGACCGTCATCTCGGCCGTGATCGCGATCGTGCTCGCACCGCTGGTCGGGAGCCTGATCAACGGCCTCTACGTCCTCGCGGATCGCCCCTACGAGATCGGCGACATGATCGAGGTCACCGACGCCGGCCACCGCGGGTTCGTCGAGGACATCACGATCCGCTACACCAAGATCTTCACGCTCCAGAACTCCTTCATCGTCATCCCGAACTCCGAGATCCACACGCGCGACGTGATCAATTACTCCGCGGAGGACGAACGGACGCGGATCTCGGTCGGGTTCGATATCACCTACGACAGCGACCTCGAGACGGCGCGCCAGGCCGCCGAGCGGGCCGCCAGGGGCGTCGACGACGTCATATCGGGTGGTCCCGACATCCGGATCGGCAGCGCCCGCTACGCCGCGGCCCCCTCCTGTTACATCGCCGAGTACGGCGATCACGGGATCGCGCTCGAACTGTTCTTCTGGATGAAACATCCCTACAAGCAGACCGTCATCCGGTCGGCAGTTCAGGACGCCATCGGCGAGCGCTTCGCGGACATCGACGCGGAGTTCGCCTACCCGCGTCGCCACCACGTCTTCGACGAGAGCAGCGGTACCGCGCGGGTGTCCGTCGACGACTCCGGCTTCGAGCGACCCCGCGCGGACTCGCCCCGATCGCCAGGGTCGGCGGGTGAAAGTCCCGCGGATCCGACCGATCAGTGACGGCACCCGCGTCGGTCTCACCCCGGACAAACCGGGATGTCGCGGTCAGCGTTTTCTATCGGCCGATACCGTGGGGGTGATTTATGCTCTCGCCGGTTCAATTCGCAGTCAGCCGACAGATGTACGACGACATTCTCATTCCCACGGACGGAAGCGATACGATTCCCGAGACGCTCACCCACGGACTGCCGATCGCCGCGGACAACGACGCGACGGTCCACTCGCTGTACGTCGTCGATAGCCGCGTCACCGCTGCCGCCGACGAGGAAACCAGTACCGATCTCGAGCGTTCGCTCGAGGACGAGGGTCGTGACGCCGTCGCCGCCGTCGAGGAGCGAGCGGCGGCCGAGGGGCTCGAGACCGTCGGTGAGGTCCGCCAGGGGACGCCCGCGAAGACGATCCTCGACTACGCCGAGACGGAAGGAATCGATCTGATCGTGATCGGCACGCGGGGGAAGAGCCCGCGAGAGAAGGTGACGTCGCTGGGCAGCGTTTCGGAGCGGGTGGTCGACAACGCCTCGATTCCGGTGTTCGTCGTTCGAAACGCGGGCAATGAGGAGTAAGCGGCCGGTAGCGGCCGGCCTCCCGCACGGAGTTAGGCGCGCGCGCCGTCGACCGTAATGACTTCACAGTCGAGATGGGTCCGGAGATAGCGGTCGATATCCGGATTGTCCGTAAAGCGCTGGAAGATCCGCCGCAGGCGACTCGCCTGTTTGCTCCCGATGACGACGGCGTCGGCCCCCTCCGCGGCGACTTCGTCGAGAATGCTCTCTTCGACGAGAAAGCCGGTTCGGACGACGTACCGAGCGTTCTCGAGCCGTCCGAAGACCCGCTCGACGGCGTTTTTCAGATCTATACGCGTCACTTTCTTTCCGTTCTGATAGAGATCGACGTGGAGTATCGTCAACGCTGCCTCGCGCTCGCGAGCGACCTCGATCGCCCGTTCGAGCGTCCGCTGCGAGTGCTTCGACAGCGGATACCGAACGGGAACCACGACCAGCGACATTAGGCGTTCGAACGATTCCCGGGCGGGTAAACCTTTCAGTACGGACAGTCCACGCTGCGAACCTGTCTCATGTGGCGACCTATACCATTCAACGGACCCGTCCGAGTCCCGCGGTCCCAATGAGTTGCACGCAGTCGCGAATTCGACCCGGAAAGACAGTCATTTACCGTGAGCGAGCGTACGGGCGGGCATGCAAACCTGGTCGACCGACGACGGTAACACCGTCTACGTCTCGGAGACCGACGGCGACAGAGGGTCGAAGGGTCCGTTCCTCGTCGCCTTCGAATCGCCCGACGCGGAGCACCGGTACGGCTGGTTCTGTGCGAACTGTGAGAGCTTCGACAACGCGATGGACTCGATGGGTCGAATCAAGTGCAACCAGTGTGGGAACTTCCGCAAGCCGACCGAGTGGGACGCCGCCCACGAGTAATTGCCGCTGGAGTCCATTCTAGTTCCTTCGACGAACGTCCTCTCAGTCAGTCGACCGGCGAGACTACCGGTAATCGACTATTACTGACCGAACTCTCCGCACAGTACGACACAGACACAGCGAAACCACGGGGCAGTTCCGAATCGCTGGGACGTGCCGGTCCTTCTTGTCACGTACTAACATTTATGGTGGATGCCGACATAGGTGGTAGTGAATGGGTCCTGTTAACATGCGACTCGTCGAGCAGGCCAGGTCGATCTTCGCTGAGCTGGGTTACACCGTCGAAGGCAACGGCCCCGAGTTCCGCGCCGAACGAGCATGGAAAGTCGTCCACGTAAACACCGTCCTCGAGACGGGAGAGCTCCCGTCGGCTTCGTCGGGACAGTTCCACTGTTTCGTCGCCGAACCCGAGGACGCAGACGATCTCGAGGCGCGACTCGAGCGGACGAATCCGAACTACGAGTGGGCCATCATCGTCGTCGACGGGGAGGACTATCAGGTCGAACGAGCGCCACCAGGACCGCGAGTAACAGCATAAAACCGGCAGCGACTACCGTCCTATTCTTCGAGCGCGTTGCGCGTCGCAGTCACGCCTGCGCCCGGATCGACGTCCGCGCCCATCGACTCCAAGACGTCACCGAGCGCCGTCACGACGTAGATCACGTTTTCGGGGCGCGCGGAGTGGCCCATGCAGCCGATCCGGAAGATCTCTCCGGCGAGATCGCCCAGCCCGCCGGCGATCTCGAGATCGTACTGGTCGATCAGCGCATCACAGACATCGCCGTCGTCGATGCCGTCGGGCACGCGGACGGCGTTCAGGCTCGGCAGCCAGTACTCGTCGGGCGCGTTCATCTCGAGGCCCATCGCCTCGACGCCGGCTTTCAGCGCGCCGGCCAGTCGCTCGTGGCGAGCCCAGCGTTCCTCGATGCCCTCCTCGGCGACGAGTCGCAGAGCTTCCCGGATCGCGTAGACGTTCGTGATCGGTGCGGTGTGGTGGTAGGCCCGTTCCTCGCCCCAGTAGCCCTCGAGCAGCGAGAGGTCGAGATACCACGAGCGAGGGTCTTCCTCGCGCGAGAGGACCTTCTCCATGGCCCCGTCCGAGAGGGTGAGCGGGCTCGCCCCCGGCGGACAGGAGAGACACTTCTGCGGGCCCGAGTAGGCGACGTCGATGTCCCACTCGTCGACTCGCAACTCGACGCCGCCCAGCGAGGTGACGGTGTCGGCGATCACGAGGGCGTCGTGGTCGTGGGCCGCCGCCGTTAGTTCCGGTACGTCTGGCTGGAGGACGCCGGTACTCGTCTCGGCGTGGACGAATCCGAAGACGTCGGGGTCGTGTTCGGCCAGTGCGTCCGAAACGTCGTCGGGGTCGAGCGGTTCGCCCCACGGCGCGTCGACCTCGACGACCTCCCCGCCCGCCCGCTGTGCCATCGAAGCCATTCGGCCGCCGAAGTAGCCGTTCGTCGGGACGAGCATCGTGTCGCCGGGTTCGACCACGTTGCCGATCGCGGCCTCCATCGCCGCGGAGCCGGTCCCCGAGACCGGAATGGTCCACTGATTGTCCGTCCGGAACGTGTACCGGAGCAGTTCCTGGACCTCGTCCATGATCTCGATGAAGGAGGGATCGAGGTGGCCGACGAGCGGCGTGCTCATCGCTCGGAGCACGCGCGGATTCACGTCGCTCGGTCCGGGCCCCATGAGGGTCCGTTCCGGTGGTGTGAGTTCGCCGACGGATGGCGCTCGAGCCGCCTCGTTCGACGCGTCCTGAGCCATGGGCGTGTGCTCGCCGGCCACTCGCAAAGACCTACCGGCACCGGCGAATTACAAGGTCCCGAGCAGTGAAGCGAGCCCGCTCTGTTCGATGTCACTGACCGATCCAGCTTGCCCCACGAGACGATCTGCGTCGACTGACAGCAGTTGTCACTGCTGCGAGCCGTTTAAGCCCACTCAACACATAACCGATATATCGTGTTTATCGGTCACGGGCTCCTCGCGTTTGCCGTCGCGGCGTTCGTCGCCGACTGGCGAGGCTGGGAGGCCCGACGAGCGCTCCTCGTCGGTGCCGTCGCCGGCGCGTTCGCGACGATTCCGGACATCGATGTCGCCTACGCGCTCGTCGGCCTCCTCGAGTGGCAGGCGGCAGACGGGGCGATGGGGGCACCGACGGCCTTCTGGGACGCGAGTCGCGACGTCCACCGATCGGTCACCCACTCGCTGGTCGTCGGCGCGCTCGCCGCGCCGGCGTTCGGGGCGCTCGCCGCCCGCAGCGGCTCGAATCGCGCGCGATTCGGCCGCGCCGCTGCGATCTGCCTCCTCGCGGCGCTCGTCGCGATCGCGTTCGTCTGGGACGGCCCGATCGCCGCGCTCGTCATGAGCCTGTTCGCGGCGAGCGGCCTCCTCGTCGCCCGCGCCGCCGCTCGAGCGTCGACGCTCTCGCCGGTGGCGGTCGCTATCGCCGCACTCTGGGGGCTCTGGTCGCATCCGTGGGGCGACCTCCTCACCGGATCGCCACCCGATTGGTTCTTCCCGTTTCCCTCCCCCGTCCTCGAGTCGCGTCTCGTGCTCCACTCCGACCCGACGCTCCACCTGCTCGGCGCGTTCGGGATCGAACTCGCGACGATCTGGCTCGCGCTCGCGGTCGTCTGCCGGCTCACCGACCGGTCGATCCCTGCGACTGTCAACCGTCGAGCCGGGATCGGTGCGGCCTACGGCATCGCCGCGCTCGCAGTGACGCCGCCGACGCTGGCGGTGTCCTATCACTTCGTCTTCTCCATTCTCGGCGTCGGCATTCTCTGTGGCGTCGTTCGAGAGGCCTCTTCGCTGCGACGGCCTCGCGCGGGCTATCCCGGGCCGCCGTCTCCCGATAGCGTTCTCGAGGTGGCGCTTACAACCCTGGCGACCGTGACCGTCGCGCTTGCGGCGTACGCGACGGTCTATCAACTCCTCGTGGTCTCGGCGTGAGAGTATCCGGCCCCCTCCGATCACCCCTCTTTCAGTAACGGACTACATACGCTTTTGTGAGAACAGTCAATACCGATCATTGTGTCTCAGCCTTCACTCGAGGAACTGATCGCTGACGGCCGGACCAACGCGGCGATCGCGTGGGTACTGGTCGCCGCGATCGCGGCCATCGGCGTCAGCGAACTCCTGACCGGCAGCGGGTTCCTGTGGGCGACGTTCGCCGCGGTACTCGTGGCGCTGGCGTTGCTCCCCCCGATCGCCTTTCGATCGGCGTTCGTGATGCTTCCCTGGGAGGTCCTGCTCTTGGCGGCCCTGCCCGTGCTCGGGATGGCCGTCGGTGCGGACCGACTGACCGGTCACTTCGCGGCTTACCTCTCGGTCGCGGCCATCGCGCTCGTTCTCGCCGTCGAACTGCAGTCGTTTACGTCAGTCGGGATGACTCCCAGCTTCGCCGTCGTCCTCGTCGTCGTCGCGACGATGGCCGCAGCGGGATTGTGGGCGCTGCTCAGATGGAGTGCCGCTCAGCTGCTGGGTGTCCCGTTTCTGTCCGACCACGACGAGGTGATGTGGGAGTTCGTCTACTCCGCCGTCGCCGGTCTCGGTGCCGGCGTCGTCTTCGAACTCTACTTTAGACGGCTCGCCCGCCCCGAACAGCGCCTCCCCGAGGAGGTCCAGTCGGTCGCCGAGGTGGACGATGCGTAACCTCGCGAGCCGATTGCCCTCTCGGCATCGCCAGCGCCAGCTCACCTATCTCATGGAGATCGGCCTGATCGGCATGCTGTTCGTCGGTATCGAGCGCGGCAACGGCGGTATCGTCATCAACACCGGGGTCGCACTGATCGTGACCCAACTCCCCCCGATCCTCGAGCGCGACTACGAGATTCCGATGGACCCGCGGCTCACACTGTGGATTACCACCGCCGTCTTCCTCCACGCGTTCGGTACCGTCGGGCTTCCGGGAGCCACCAGAACGCTCTACAGTCAGGTCTGGTGGTGGGACCACATGACCCACGCGCTGTCGGCGTCGCTGGTCGCCGGCGTCGGGTACGCCACCGTCCGCGCGTTCGACGAACACGCCGAGGGCGTCCACCTCCCGCGGAAGTTCGTCGCCGTGTTCATCCTCCTGTTCGTCATCGCCTTCGGCGTCCTCTGGGAGATCCTCGAGTTCGCCATCGCCCTCTCTGCTCAGGCACTGGGTATCAGGGCCGTCCTCACCCAGTACGGCCTCGGCGACACGATGCTCGACTTCGTCTTCAACTCGATCGGCGGCCTGCTCGTCGCGCTGTGGGGCGGTGCCTATCTCTCCGACGTCCAGGGCGCGATTCGCGACCGATTCGAAGCCCGGGACGATTGAGTCGGTCGGCATCGGTAACGATAGTCTCATTCCTCCCTGAACGGACGCCGTGTTTTACGTCGCTACGGGGTGTAGACGCTGACGCCATGGTCTTCAAGAAGATAACGCTCATCGGCACCAGTCCCGAAAGCTTCGACGCCGCGGCCGACGACGCCATCGACCGCGCAGAAGCGACTCTTCAGAACGTCCAGTGGATCGAGGTCGACGAACTCGGCGTGGAAGTCGCTAGTGCGGACGACCGGGAGTACCAGGCCGAAGTCACCGTCGCCTTCGAACTCGAGGAGTAACCGATCGGAGCGACGGTTCTGGCTTGCCGCTCGTGATCGTCCCTTCTTTGAGAGAGTCACCAGACCACCGACTGTCGGTCGCCAGTCGCGAGTCAAAACGTGAAAAAGGGGAGCGGTACGAAACGCGGTGTGGCCGAACCCGATTACGTTCGGAACGACTCGCCACAGCCGCACTCGCTGACGACGTTCGGATTGTCCACGTGGAAGCCTTCGGCCTGCAACCCGTCCTCGTAGTCGAGGACGCTGCCCTCGATGTACTTCAGGCTCGCCGGATCGACGAACACGCGCAGATCGTGGTGTTCGTAGATCGTGTCGTCCTCGTCCGGCGCGTCGTCGAATCGCATTCCGTAGGAGAGACCGGCACAACCGCCCTGCTGGACGAACAGCCGAAGGCCGGCTTCCGTCACGTCCAGATCCTCGCCCTCGAGGAGGGAGAGCGCCTGGTCGGCCGCCTCTTCGGTCACTTCGATCTTCGGGCGCGTCTCCGCCTCCCCGCCATCCATACTATCCGTGCTCATACCACTCCATTCCGGCGCAACGATGTTAACTGTGACGCCATTCCCGCACAACCGAACTAGCCGAATTCGGTTACGTACGGCCTCGTGCAGTACCGACCCGTCTAGCAGTTCGCACGCCGGAGCGACCGGTAGCACGTTCCGAACTGCCGCTCGTCGTTCCGAGAGAGCTCGATGTCGTGTTTCGCCAGCAGTTCGAGCATCCGCTCGAGCTCACAGTCGTACCACATCGAGAGGAGCCGCACGTTCCGCTGTGCGTAATCGTAGTTGCGCTCGAGGACGCGCCCGTCCATCGGATCGACACGCGGTTCCATCTCGGTCACTACTCCGGCCTCCAGCTACGTAAAACCAGTCTGCGATTCCGTTTACTGAAACCGCGTTAGACACGTTACCGATGGCTATTCGTCCCGATTCGCGTCGTCCTCGAGTCGGAGTCGGACGCTCTCGGCGTGGGCCTCGAGCCCTTCGGCCTCCGCGAGCGTAGTGATCGTCTTGCCCAAGTCAGCGAGACCCTGGCCGGAGAGCCGCTGGACCGTCGTCGATCGGAGGAACGTCTCGACGGCGAGCCCGCCGGTCGCGCGCGCGCCACCGTTTGTCGGGAGGACGTGGTTAGTCCCGCTGGCGTAGTCGCCCGCAGCGACCGGGGTGTTCGGACCGAGGAAGACGCTACCGGCGCTGTCGATGCGCTCGAGGAGCGATTCGTCGTCCTCGGCGATGATCGAGAGGTGTTCGGGGGCGTACTCCTCGGTGAAGAGGATCGCCTCGCTCATCGAGCGAGCACAGAGGACGCCGCTCGCGTCGTTCCCGAGCGCATCTCGAATCACGTCTTCGCGCTCGCGTGCGTTGGCCTGCTCGTCGACGGCTGCGGCCACCGCGTCGGCGGTGTCTTCGTCGTCGGTGACGGCCACCACCGAGGCGTTGGGATCGTGTTCCGCCTGCGCGACGAGTTCCGCGGCAACGAGGTCGGGGTCCGCGCTCTCGTCGGCCACCACGACCACTTCGCTCGGTCCCGCGAGGAAATCGATCTCGACGTCGCCCCGGACCTCGGCTTTGGCCGCAGTTACCCACTTGTTGCCGGGGCCGACGATCTTCTGGACGTTAGTGACCGTCTCCGTCCCGTAGGCCAGCGCCGAGATCGCCTGTGCGCCGCCGACGCTGTAGACCGCGTCCGCGCCCGCCGCGTGGATCGCCGCCAGCGTCACCGGATTCAGGTCGTCCGCCGGCGGCGTGACCACCGACACGTGGTCGACACCGGCGACGACCGCGGGCACGACGCCCATGATCGCACTCGAGGGGTAGGCCGCCGAGCCGCCGGGGACGTAGACGCCGACGCGCTCTATCGGTCGAAACCGACGGCCGAGCTCTCGACCCGTATCGAACTCCTGCTGCCAGTCCTCGGGGAGTTGGGCCTCGTGGAACTCGCGGACGTTCGCCGCGGCCGTCTCGATCGCGTTCCGAATCCCGTCGTCGATCTCGTCGTACGCGCGCTCACAGTCGTCGGTGATCTCGAGGTTGCCGACCTCGACGTCGTCGAACTCGCTGGTGAACTCGCGGACGGCGACATCACCCTCCTTTCGAACCCGCTCGACGATCTCCTGGACGTTTCCCCTGACCGACTCGATACCGGCGTCGCGCTCGAAGAAGGCGACGCGGTCGTCCGGCCCGAGGTCGGCGACCGTCTGCACGTCGATTGTCATGAGTCAGTGTTCGAGCGGCGGGCGAAAAACGGTTTCCTTCCGCTCACGCGTCGGGATCTTCGACGCTCCAGACCCCGACGGCGTCGAGCGTCGCCCTGATGAAGAGATAGCAGAGGAGTCCGAAGCCGACGACGGCGAGCGGTGCCTGCAGCAACTCGGCGGTTTCCGCTCCGAGTACGAGGCGGCTGGTACCGCGCACGAAGAAGCTCAAAACCACGAGTCCGAACGCGGTGACCGCGAGTTTGACGAATCCCGATCGGTCCATGTGCTATCCTACGACCACGGTCGCTAAATCATGTCGGTTACGCCACGTTCGGTCCGATCGCCGGACTCTTCACTGCACGTCGGCGCTCGCCGCACGGCCGATCGCGTAGACGGCCACCGATCCGAAGATCAGGGCCAGCCCCGACAGGACGGCCAGCGCGGGAGCGAGGGTGTTCCACATCCCGTCGAATCGCGCGATCTCGATGACCGTCATGGTGTCCTCGCCGAGCATTACCGCACGAGCGGCGTCGACGCCGTAGGTAATCGGGTTGAACGTCGCGACCGTCCGGATCCATTCCGGCAGCGCAGGCAATGGGAGGAACGCGCTCGAAACGAACAGCAAGGGCAACTGGAGCAGGTTCGCCCCGATGATCGTCGACTCCTCGTCGCGGGTCATCACGGCGAGGACGTTCGAGAACGCGGTGAACCAGATCGAAAACAGGACGCAAATGCCGACGATCGCGACCGCACCAACCACCCCGGTCGAAATCTCGGCACCGAGCAGCACGCCCAGTACGAGCACAATCGTGACCTGAACGACGATGCGGACGACCTCGGCCAGCGTCTTACCCAAGAAGACGGCGCTGCGGTTCATCGGACTCACCAGCGTCTTCTCGAACATGCCGTTCTCGATGTCGTTGACCAGCCCGATCCCCGACGTTGCGGCCGCCACCAGCGCGACCTGAATCACGATCGCCGGCACGAGGTACGTCTCGTAGCTGATCCCCTCGAGGGCGCTCGTCGCGACGCCGCCGAACACCTGCGTGAACAGGACGAGGAAGATGATCGGCTGGACGAGCGAGACGACCAGCACGAACGGGTTCCGGACCGACTTGATCGTCCACCGGACGAACGTGACCCACACGTCGCTCGCGAAGCTCCCGCCGTGGCGGTCGATGCTCGGCGCGCTCATCGGCCCGCCTCGCTCCCCGTCCGATCGCCGGTGCCGCTCGCCGACCGCTCGCTCGAGTCACGCCCGCCGTCACTGACCGTTCCGGACCGAGCGTCGTCGGTCGGTCCCGGTTCGGTTTCGGTCCCCGACGCGCCCCCGTCCCGTTCGTCGGTCACCGCGAGGAACACGTCGTCGAGCGTCGGTGCCCGAACGTCGAATCCCACGACGTCGATGTCGGCGTCGCGAAGGGCGACCAGCAAGTCCGTTCCGCGCGTTCGCGCGTCGCGCGCGGTCACCGTCAGTCCCGACTCGCTCGGCTCGATCACCGCGCCGTCCGCGAACAGTCCCTCCTTGCGTGCGATCGAGACGGCCCGGTCACTCTCATCGGCGTCCGCCAGTTCGACCGCGAGGATCTCGCCGCCGACGCGGCGTTTCAGCGCGTCGGGCGTGCCCTCCGCGACGACGGCTCCGTTCTGGATGACCGACAGCCGGTCGCACAGCTGGTCGGCCTCCTCGAGGTACTGAGTCGTCAGGAAGACGGTCGTCCCCTCGTCGTTGATCCGCCGGAAGTACGCCCAGAGGCGGTTTCGCGCCGCCGGGTCGAGTCCGGTCGTCGGTTCGTCCAGGAAGACCAGCGGCGGCCGATGGACCAGCGCGGTTGCCGCGTCGAGGCGCTTTTTCATCCCACCGGAGAAGTCGTCGGCGACCTTGTCCGCGACGTCGGTCAGCTCGACGAGCTCGAGCAGTTCGGCGATCCGGTCGCCCCGCTGGGATCGCCCTACCCCGTAGGCGTCACAGGCGAATCGGAGGTTTTCGCGGGCCGTCAGCTCCGGATCGATGCTCGTCTCCTGGGCCATGTATCCGACCGTCGCGCGAACGCTTCTCGGGTCCCCGACGACGTCGAACCCGTTGACCGTCACCGAACCGTCGGTCGGCCGCAACAGCGTCACCAGCGTCTTGATCATCGTCGTCTTTCCCGCGCCGTTGGGCCCGAGAAAGCCGAAGAACTCTCCGCTCTCTACGAGGAGTTCGACGCCGCGAACCGCTTCGGTCCCGTCCGCGTACGTCACCGCCACGTCGCGGGCCTCGATAGCGTAATCGGTCACGGTCGTGCTAGGGCGACCACAGGGAAATACGTGTGAGTCGGAAGTCACGTTGTCGCCCGGCCCGTCTCCCGTTGGACGGAGATCCGCGACGATCCGACGGTTCGGACGAGGCCGTTTCCGTTCGGTGGTCGCCCGCTATACGCCGCCCGTAATCCGATTTTCGCCGAGACGGCCTTTCATCGGCGACGTTCTCGCATCCATCTCGCTCTCGAGAACGACCTGCCGGCGCACGTTCAGCGCCGACAAGCGCTGCATAACTATTCTGCGTCCGCTGCACCACCGTCGTATGTGGCCGTGGGAACACGCGATCGTCGCCTATCTCTCGTATTCGCTACTCTGTCACACCGTCTTTCGCGATTCGCCCGGTGGGCTCGACGCCTTCGCCGTCGTCTTCGCGTCGGTCCTCCCGGACCTGATCGACAAACCCCTCGCGTGGACGTACGGCGTCTTCGACGTCGGCTACGGGATCGGCCACTCGATCTTTTTCGCGGTGCCGCTGGCAATCTTCGTCGGAACGATCGCACGCGCGGCCGATCGACCGCTGGCCGGCCTCGCGTTCGGAGTCGGCTACCTGTCGCATCCCGTCGCCGATGTCGTGGATTCCGTGTTCCGACAGGACGCTCTCCTCATCGAGATCATGCTCTGGCCCGTCTCACCCGTCGAGGGCCAGCCACCCGGCCCCGACGTCCTCGACGTGTTTTTCATGCTGGTCGGTCGCTACGCGAGTACCATCCTCGCCGGTGAGCTCTCGACGTACCTCTGGATACAGGTCGGACTCGCCGGGCTTGCGATGCTCGTCTGGCTTCTCGACGGCGCTCCCGTCCTCCGAGAGTGTCTGCGAGCGAGCGCTCGAGCGGTCACCGCAGTGCTGGAACGGGATACCGCCTCAAATCAGAACGACCCGAACCGACGGTAGGTCCCGACTCCTTCCCGTCGATACTCAGCCGCAGTAACAGTTGCCGTCCGGACAGAAGGCCATCTCCTGGTCGCCGACGTCGACGCCGAGCGTCGAGAGCGACCCGAGGAGTCGTTGGCTCGCGTCCGTGTCCGGACGGACGGTTCCGGCGACCGCACCCGTCGGTGATTCGCCCGCATCGATCGTCGTCGCGATCTCCTGCTGAGCGTGGTCGATGACCGCAACGTGGTTCGCCGTCTGTACCGGAACGTACAGCTTCTCGCGAAACGGCCCCCACGCGCCCGATATCGACCGCCCGCCGACGTCGAGTTCGTCCTCGATCGCGCCGGCCTCGCAGTCGACCACCGTCACGCTCTCGGCGTCCGGGGTGAAGAGGTACGCCGTCTCCCCGTCGGGAGCGATCTCGCTCGTAATCGGCGCTGCCGGGAGTCCGTCGTCGCGGGTGATCCGATCGCGCTCGACCGGTTCCGTCGGATCCGAAACGTCCCAGATGCTCTCGGACCCCTCGCGTGGCACTGCTGGATCGGATCCGAGCTCGCCCTCGCCATTCTCGACGATCAGGGTGTCTCCCCCGAACGAGGCCGTTCCCATGAACGGCAAGACCTTCCCGTCACCGGCGGGCTCGCCGACGTCGATCCGCGCGACGACCTCGAACGGATCGACTGACGCGACGGCCAGCGTCTCGTTCGCGATTTCCGGCACGAAGACGTACTCGCCGTCCGGCCCGAGCGTCGCATCGCAGGGTCCCGTGTACTCGGTCTCGATCTCGCCGGTCACCTCCCCGAACTCGTCGCTCTCACGATCGGCATCGATCCGAACGATCGCGTGCGTCTCGGGCTCGTTCGGATCGGGATCGAGCGTCGTCGTCCCGCCCGACGCGACCAGCAGGTGCTCTTCGTCCGGCGTCAGGTTCGGATAGTTCGGCCCGTAGCCCGTCTCGACGCTGTCGATCTCCTCGAGCGTGTGCTGATCGAGCGCGCGAACGCCCCCGCTGACGTTGAGCCAGAGCACGTCGTACTCCGAGTCGGCGCTCGTTCCGTACTGATTGGCGGGAAACGACGCCGTCGTATCGACGAACGGGCTCTCGAGGTGTTCGTCCGTCTCGGCGTCGATGACGCTCACCGTTCGGTCGCCGTTGTTGAACACGAACATCGTCGGTGCGCGCTCGGTACTTTCCTGCGAGAGACAGCCCCCTACGGAAACCGTCGCACCCACGGCCGCGGACGACTCCAACAGTCGCCGCCGATCGACGCCGTTCGCAAACGGATCGGTCGGGTCCGTACTCGCTTCCGAACTCCGCCCGCGCCCATCGCATGCTGGTCGCTCGCCCATACCACGTGTCCGTCGGCTACTGACAAAAGAGACCACGCTCCATGAGTCGGTGTCGTAATCGGACGCGGCCGGCTCGTCGCGCGGTGATTCGGACTCGATCGACGTGTTTGTGCCGAATACCCGCAGTCTGCCAGCTCTCGTCGCCTCACCTCGGTCCCGTGGGACTCCGTCTCCCTCGTGAATGCCCAACGGAGAGCAATGTGCGTCCGAGACGACGGCCTTATCTGTTCACCCGGCCTTCGACAGTAATGCGAACGACGTGGCGCACTCCGTCACGTTCCCTCCGGCCGCGACCCGGCACGGAGGTAGGCATCATATCCACCCTCGCGACGAGAACGGTCGGTCCGCTTCCGTCTCTCTCGAGGGCATTTGGATTCAACGCGACTGCCGCCGACCGTTGGCGGTACGATACGACGCCCTTATATAATATGGCGCGTATTTCAGAGTACGCGGAAGTCCACGCCGGATGCGATTTCCGGCCTGGACGTGATCCGATGCCCTTATATGTACGAGGGTCGTTGGATATGAACGCGAAAGAAGACGTGATCGACGGGGCGTTCAACTCGCTCCGTCAATCTGGATGGTTCCGATCCAAAGGGGTTATGTACCCCGGAGGGAGTACGAATACATCCGCAAGAGATGAGGATTCCACCCCTGCGGTCCGCCGTACAGATGGGATCTGATGTTAGCCTTGGTAGTTCGGTGACGCCCGCTTGGTCATCCGACCAGCGTCATCGAA